>JAUIFP010000020.1 GCA_030430365.1 Alphaproteobacteria bacterium
CGGCATCGGAGAGGATGCCGGCGGCAGGCAGCACAGGGCCGACATTCCGGGTCCAACCGCAAGCCTTAGGCAGGCGGTCCCCTCACCCGGAAATTCGAAGGGATCGCGGTCATGCTCTTACCGGGCGTGGCCGCGATCTTTTTGTTGGGAGGCGGAGTGGGCGCTACACCAGTTCCTCGATAAAAAGGGCGATAAGCGTGGACTGGCTGGTAACATCGGCTTTGGAGTAAATCTGGCTCAGCTGGGATCTCACCGTGCCTTCCGCCGATTGGCGCATGCGTGCAATCTCACTGACAGTGCAGCCCTTCAAGGCGAACAATGCGACCTCGGCCTCCGAACGGGAGAGCCCCCATTGCTTGAAGCGCAGATTGAGAAGATCGGACATCGATCCGCGCGCAACCTGCAAAGCTGCCTCGTTCCTCTCGGCCTCCTTTAGCGCCTTGCGGAGCTGATGCGCACCCAGGATCACTGCCATTAGAAGGGCGAAGGCCACCACGCATTCCATAAGCACTTCTGGCCCGGGGCTGCCCCTCAACTCACCCAGAACATCATCGATCCCGTCAATGATGAAATAGGCGGTAGCGATCACCTGAACTGTCAGACAGCCGATAGACATGAACACAGGCTTCTTTGCGAGTGCCGCAAACAGGGAAGGCCGGTTGGTTTTCATGGCATGCGCAACTGCTGAATCCTCTCTGTTTGAGCGTCCGCTTATGGAGCGCATTGCCCCCAATCTCTAGCTTTGGCGGCAATTTCCGAAAAGTGGAGAATTGTAATGCAGCCGATTGCGGGCGATCGTGTGGATATAGCGCTGACCAAGGTTCCAGCAGTCACGCTGGGTTTTTGGGTCATCAAGATTCTGGCGACTACATTTGGTGAAACCGCCGGCGATACACTCAGTATGTCGTTTGATTTCGGCTATCTTGTGAGCAGCGCGATTTTCGGGGTTCTCCTGGCGGCGTTCGTGGCGGCTCAAATCGCGGCCAGATCGTTTCACCCATTCGTCTACTGGGCGACCATCATCGCCTCGACAACTGCTGGCACGACGATGGCGGACTTCGCCACTCGCTCGCTCGGAATTGGCTACCCGGGTGGTTCGCTTCTATTGCTGATATGCCTGCTTGTGACGCTCGCTGTATGGCACAGGATCATGGGTAGCGTATCGGTATCTTCCATCCGCAGCGCCAGAGCGGAGATATTCTACTGGGTGACGATCACCTTTTCGCAGACGCTCGGCACGGCATTGGGGGATTGGGTGGCCGACGGAGCATTGGGCTATTCGGGCGCGGCGATCATTTTCGGCGGGCTCTTGGCCGGAATCGCCTTGGTCTACTACCGCGCTGCCTTCAATCACGTGGCGCTGTTTTGGGCGGCATTCATTCTCACAAGGCCTCTGGGGGCTGTCGTCGGGGACTTCCTGGACAAGCCGGTCGCCCATGGCGGGTTGGAATTGAGCAGAGGCGGTGCATCAATTGTCTTGGCGATCGCTATCGTCACCCTTATCGTCGCGATTCCGCAGAAGGCGGGCAGGGCCCATTGACCGGGCGCGCAATGCCATTGCGTGGGGGTGCAGGGCAACGCCAGAGAGTTCGAAAGCGACCCAGTGCGGCCGATGGGCCGATGGGCCGTTACACAGAACGTCGTTCGTCTTGAGCCGGTGTTGCTGCGCGACAGCTTCGCTTCCGAAGGACGCGCGCTGCCGGTGACCCAGAGCGTGACACTCATTTCTGACGGTTGCGGGCAAGCTGGCCAACCCGATCCCAGTCGCCGGCAATAAGGGCCTCCTTCTTCGCTCTGCTCCAGCCCTTGATACGGCGTTTGGCGGCGATCCCCTCCACGTCTATTCCTCAACCATGCGGGCTAAGACTCTTGCGCGGGAGGCATTCGTCTCCGGCGCTGCTATCATGGTTAACGAGTCATGCGCGCGGGGCCTGCCCGGCCAGCCAGAAGCGCAGAGAGCCCAGAAGCGCAGAGAGCTCAGCGTGTCGCAAATCCCAGTGAAGGGGAAGCATGACCATGCAGATCGTTCAGACAGCCAAGTCATCCATCCTGTCGGCCATGCCGGCGCCGCTCCGCAACGAGCTCTTCGTCAGATACAAGGAACACCAGTTCCTGCGTTACATCCGGGAGAAGTTTGCGGGCCGCGTCAAACCCGTGCCCAGCGGCATGGTTACCCCGCCATCCCTCATCGAAACCGAAGCGCTCATGCATGCGGAGGATATGGGGGAGAAGCAGCAGCGCAGCCAGTATTTCGGATCGGGCTTCGCGATGGCGCATACGATCCTGACGGCATTGGAAGAGCAGGGCGCCGATCTCGCCAAATTGCAGCGCGTGCTCGATTTCGGCTGCGGCAGTGCGCGCGTCATCCGGCATTTTCGCAATATCGAAGGGCTGGAATTGTTCGGCGCGGACGCCAATCCGGAACCGATCGCCTGGGACCGTGCCAATCTTCCCGGCATCAATTTCCGCCACAACGAATTGGAGCCGCCGCTCTCCTACGATAGCGACCAGTTCGATCTGATCTACGCCCTGTCCGTCTTCACCCACATTCCGTTCAAGTGGCAGAAGCCCTGGATCGACGAACTCTACCGGGTGATGCGCCCCGGCGGATATCTGTTCTGCACGGTGACCGGCGGCAATTACATGGGGCAATTGACCGAAGAGGAACGGGAAATCGTCAGGAATGGCGGACGCATAGAGCTGGATGCCGATAGCTCGAACGCCTCCTATTCCACCAAGGTTCTGAAGTCCTGGGACGTATTCCAGAGCCTGGAAGAGATTCGCCAGCTCTTCAGCGAGCGTTTCGAGCTGCTTCATTTCACCGATTTCAGCCATCTGGAAACGGCCGGGCAGGAACGGCTTATCCTTCGCAAGCCCACCCATACGAACTGACGTTCTGCGCTCTGGCGCGCGCCATACCAGAATGCACCTGCTACGCCTGCGCCGGCAAACGCCGCTGCGTCCGGCGCGGATGCGCGGACTAACATATGTCGAATCGACGCTGCACCGCCGCATCCCTAAAAAAGCAGTCAGCGGGTTCAGCCCGCCAGAGTGCACAATACAAAGGAGTGAAAGTGCCGCATTACACAGTTCAATATGCCTTGTCCGGCAGCCCTGAAACCACGCAAACCCTGGAATTCGATGCGCAGGATTCCGAAGGGGTCTTTTCGAAACTCGAGCGTATGCCCGGCCTTACCGGCGCAGTCCTATGGGAAGAAAGCCAGCGGCTTGGAAAAGTCAGGCGCAACCCCGCGGGCATGTGGGAAGTCATGTGAAGACGCTTGACCAGTCATGAACCTCGATTGGGGCCAAGGCGCCGATTGAAGTTCATGATTGCTAGCGCACGGGGCCGTTGGCGGATTGAGCAAAGTCTACGGCCAAAACTCTATGGCTCGACGAGAAGGCAGGATATTGCCATGGGCGTTTCGCGATGCTGATGGACCGCTTCCTCAAGGGCCGCCTGGGCCAGGATCTGAGCCCGATCGAACGCAATGCCCTGGAAGGTGCGATCAAGCGCACGGTGGACCTGCCTGAACGCACGACACTGGTCGAGCGCGGCACCCGTCTGGAAAACAGCTATTACCTCGTCGAGGGCGTCATGCTTCGCCATCTCGACGACCGAAGGGGCGACCGGCAACTGGTCGAGGTCAATATCGCGGGCGATTTCGTCGACCTGCATGGCTATGCGATGAAGCGCCTCGATCACAGCGTGCAGTCTCTCAGCAGTGTGACTCTGGCCGAGGTGCCGCACACTGCATTGTCCGAACTTATCGTCGAATTCCCGCATCTTGGCCGCGTGCTGTGGTTCTCCACCCTGCTCGATGCCGCCATGCACCGCGAATGGATATTCCGCCTAGGCCGCCTCAATGCCGAAGGCCGCATTGCGCATCTGATTGTCGAACTCATCGAACGCTTGCGCTTTGTCGATCTGTATGACGATGCGCGGGACTTTCCGGTGCCGCTGTTTCAGCGCGACTATGCCGAAGCCTGCGGGATATCGGCCGTGCATGCCAATAGAAGCTTCCGCACGCTGAAGGAGCGCGGGATCCTCTCTATGGAAGGGGAAGGGAAGCTCCGCATCCTGGATGAGGAAAGCCTGAGGCGGCTCTGCTCTTTCGATGCATCTTATCTCTACGGCGCAGGCGATCTCGCGCTGCACAAGCTCGCCGATTAGGTAGCCCCGCCTCTATTCGCATTCTCCATTGCCGGTGAGGCGGTTGCTCGGATCGTCATTGCGGAAGGCATTGCGCGTTCTGCCGATCGCCATATTGTTCGCGACGATATTGTCCTGCGCCATGTCCTGCGAAGTCAGGCTGCTGCCGAAGGGATGTTCCGGATCGGTGAAGCAATAGGACCGGTTGCCCCCGCGCGAATTGAGCCACACGGCGGGCTGGCCGTCCTTGTCCAGCGCGAATGTGTTGTTCTCGATTCGGTTGAAGCGCGGCGCCTGGTGGCGGATCGTGCCGCCTTCGCCGCAATTGCGATAGACGAAGATGCCGCCATTCGATGCCGTATTGAAGCGGTTGCCGGTGATCGCGTTATAGGCCGATCCGTCCACCGCGATCAGTTCGCGGCCGCTCGTTTGCAGGTCGAAGACATTGCCTGAAATCTTCGCTCCGCCCGATTCCGCGTCCAGATAGATCGCCACGCTGGCGCTCGCGCCGGTGAAGCGCGAGTTTGAGAGGGTGACGTTCGTCACGCCGGGGCCGACATAAAGCGGTATCCCGCCGGTGCCGGTGAAGTGCAGATTGTCGAGCAGGATGCCATTGGGCGCGGCGCCTTGCGCGAATGCCGTGTGGTCCGGGTTCATGGAGGAGCGCTTGACCTCTACGGCCTCGCCATTGCGGCCGAGCCCGTAGATGCGAAGGCCATTGGCGATCCGGCAGCCGCGCACCGTAATTCTGGCGGGCCTGCTCCATGTATCGCCGCTCTTGCGCGAACGGATGACGAGAGCCTCCCTGTCTCCCCTGGGGGCCGTCCCTTCCAGCCGCGCGCCATTGCAGTCGATCCCGCTTCCGCTCGCACCGTGGCCTTCGAACAGGATCTGGCGGGTAATCGTGGCGTCGGAAGGCAGCACGGCGCTGCAAGTCAGCTTGACCGGGGCGGGCTTGACGCTGGCGGGCGTCAGGATCTGCTCCATGACGTCGTCGGAGCATGCCGGGGCGGAAGCATATGCCGATGCTAGAGCAGCTGCATGTTCGGCGGGTTCCTGCGGCGCAACGGACGCGGAGGCACCCGCCATATCCGGCTTGCAGACTGTTTTCAGGGCTGCACTGCTGTTGCAGCTGGTCAGCAAGGCGATCGAGACAGCTGCAATCGCGCGGCGCCGGAGGGAACGGGGCATGCCGCATCTTCTCACGGGTTCCGGCCAGTGTTCAAGCGGTTTGCGGCGCTGCGTGGCCCCCCTTGCATCGCAGCCTCACAGGACTATGCCGCGCCTCATGCGAAGCCGACTCCAAATTCTTGCGGGGGCGCTGCTTCTGGCAGGCGCAAGTCCCGCGGCAGGGCATGGCGATGAAGTGCATTCCAGCCAGTCGCCGCTCGCGATGTGGCAGCTTTCCCCGGAGATTTTACTCAGCCTGGCGGTCATCGCACTGATCTATTGGCGCGGGAGCCGCCACGGCCTGGAAGGCAATCGCTGGCGGATTGCCGCTTTCTTTGGCGGGATCGCGGCGCTGTTTGTGGCTCTCATCTCACCGGTTGAGCGCCTGGCGGACCATATTTTTGCAGTTCACCAGGTCGAACATATGCTGCTGAGGACGGTCGGCCCGATGCTGATCTTTCTGGCGCGCCCGCAGGCCGCCATCGTGCGCGGGCTTCCCGCGAATGTCAGCCGGTTCTTCGCCGGTAACGGCTGGCTGCGAAGTCTGGTTCACTTCCTGCGCAATCCGGCGATCGCACTGTCGGCATTCCTGTTCGCCAGCTATTTCTGGATGGTGCCTTATTGGCATGACATGGCGATCCTGAACGAGCCGGTCCACTATCTCTGGCATGCGAGCTTGCTGGCGACGGGCCTGGTATTCTTTTCGGTGATCTTCGACCGCCGGCCACCCCCGCACGGCCCGGGGCTGGGCGTGCGGCTGGGCATGTTCGTGATCGCGGCGATCGGCAATATCGTGCTGGGCGCCTTCCTGACCTTGAAATCGGTCCCGCTCTATCACGCCTATCTCGTGCTGGGGCATATGTGGGATGTGCCGATGCTGACCGACGAGCAGACCGGCGGGATCATCATGTGGATCCCGGGGACCATGATGTTCGCCATTGCGGCGCTGTTCATCATCCACGGCTGGAGCAGGGAGGAAGACAGGGCGAGCGGCCGCCGTGCCCGCTCCGGACAGGAAGCCCTTGCGCAGAAGAGGGGCGCCAATGGCACGCTGGCATTCGGCCTGCTGGGCTTTGCCTTGCTGATGCTCGCGATCGCCTTCAGCGTCGTCGCTCTGATCGATCGGCTGCCGGGCTGAGCGGTTCGAGGCCGCGCGGGCGGCGGCTTCACGGCTCGTTCTTCGGCACCAGCCTTTCGCCGTCGAAATGATAGCCGTCGGGCGGGCCGTTTTCTGCCCAGAATTCGAACATGCCCACTCTGCGCGCGAGTTCGCTGAAGCGCGGATCGGCGCGGAAGCTGGCAAAGTGGGGCACCCACATGACGGGAACCCACACATTGGACATGTGGCCAATCGCATCCCAGGTGTCGGCCATCTTGCCGGTAACCGTGTACGCCAGGTCGAAAAGGCCGAGGCGAACCAGCGGATCGAGCATGAATGCCGCCCCGAATACATGATTGGTCAGATTGTCCGTCTCGAAGATGGCGGCAACAAAGCGCTCCAGCGCAAGGGCGGCTTCCGTGCGCGATCCTTGCCCCGCAAGAGAGGCGTAAGCCAGCCTGAATGCCTCCCGGCCTCCCGCGGCAAGAAGCGGCGGGGGCATGCCCTTCCCGAACCATTCGGCAGCTGTGAGGTAATCCCCTTTCTCTGCCGCGCCTTGCGCCAGGATCGGCGATGCCGGTGCCTGTTCACGCGGGAAGCCCAGTTCGGCCGCGATTTCGATCTGATGGGCCGCTGCCTCGTGATCGCCAGCGAACGAATGCGACATGGCAAGATTGACTCTCGCCAGCGCCGAGGCGGGCGCAATCTTTACGCATCGCAGCATATGTTCGCGGCCTCTTGCCAGATGCCCCATTACGTCGAGCACATAGGCGGCATAGCCGGAATGCGCTGCGGGTTCCGGATTTGAGTAGTTCTGGGCGAAGCGGTATTCGCGGTCCGCAGCATGCCATTCGCGCCGCCTAGCGTGGTTGCTGGCCATTGCGATGTGCGGAAAGGGATCATCCGGGTCCAGCGCGATCGCCTTGCGCAGATCACGCTCAACCAGCTCAACATTGCTTGGAACGACGCCGTGATCCGTGCCCATTTCCCTGAAGCCAGAGCGTAATGAATAGGCTCTGGCGAAATTGGGATCCCGATCGATCGCCTGGTCCAGCAGGGTGATGGCCGATGCCGCATTGCCGGGATTGGTCATGGCGAGGGAGAATGCCCGCGACATGAGCTGATACGCCTCGAAATCCGGCTTGCGCAGTTCCACGATCCCGAATTCGGCCCTCAGCGCGGATGCAATGGCGGCGGCAAGCTCATCCTGCAGCTCCAGGAGATCGCCGAACTGTCGGTCATAGCTTTTCGACCAGACGTGAAAGCCCGTTTTTGCCTCTATGAGCTGAGCAGAAATTCTCAGCCGCTCGCCGGCCGAGCGCACGCTTCCTTCCAGCACATGTGCAACCTGCAGGTCTTCGGCAATCTCTCGCAGGTCCTTGTCGAGATGCCGATAGGCGAAGCTGGATGTGCGCGAGGGGACTTTCAGTTCGCTGGCGCGCGACAAGGTTATGATCAATTCTTCGGCCATACTGTCGGACAGATATTCCTTGTCCGCATCGCCCGTCAGATTGGCAAAGGGAAGGACCGCGACAGAGGCGACCGGAACGCTTGCCTCTGCCGGTTCGACATCGAGCTTGTAGCCTCTCCCATGAACCGCAACGAGCCGCCCGGCTTCGCTGCCCAGCGCCTTGCGCACCAGCGAGATCTGCGCCTGGATGGCGTTGTCCTCTACGATCGTGCCGTTCCAGGCGGCGCGGATAAGGTCGTCCTTGGTGACCAACCCCCCGCGCGCTTCGGCAAGGATCGAGAGCACTTCCAGAGCCCGGCCGCCCATCGCAACGGGGGCTTGGCCATTCAGCAATTGCCTGAACGGATCCAGTGTAAGCGTGCCGATCGCCAGGTTCATTCGTGCATCTGCCCCCGTTCGCCATGCGGCAGACGCCGATCTTAGTGGGTTTTTCAGCCTTTCAGCAAGGAATTCAGGAGGCTTCAGCAATTTTCAGAAGGATTCACGGCCTGCCCAAAGCCAATTCAGCGCGGGCGCTGCATCGTCACTTCCATCGGCAACAGGCCGTAAAACCAAGGAGAGACACGATGAAGACCACGATTTTCGCATCTGCAGCGGCAAGCCTTCTGATCGCAGCCACTCCGGCCATGGCCGAGACGGGGCATGATTGGCTTTCTCTCGAAAGGGACAGCGTAAACGGTACCGCCTCGGTTCTGATCGGAATGGGCGATATCGATCTGACCGATCCGGCAGGCGAAGCACAACTGGATGAACGCCTGCGCATCGCATCGAAAGTTGCCTGCAGCCAGGTAATGAGCACGGATTATGTTCGCAGCTTTCCCGGCTATGGCAGCAGCTGCGACGAGGCGACTTACAAATCCGCGCGTTCCAGCGCGAGAGTGCTGATCGGCAGGGCGCAGCGCGGCGAGCAGGTCGCGGCCCTGCGGATCGATACCGGCAAGACGGACGGCCGGCACGAATAGCAGCGAGCGGGCGGTGATCCGCCCGTCAGCCCGGCCGTTCAATCAGGCCGCAACCTTTTCGCGGTTTTCGAACAGCATGGTTGCGGCCGCCGTGTTGGAGATCGGCACGTGGTAATTCGCCTCCAGCTCCACCACCTTGCCCTGCATCGCGCCGCGTGCGGCCAGCCAGTTCAGGATCTCCACGCCCTGGCTGCCTGCCAGCTCGACGATGTCGAGGGAATCGTATTTCAGCAGCGCTTCGGGATTGGGCCCGATATTGTCCATACAGAAATGGTCGAATTCCTTGTTCAGGAAGCCCGCCCGCTTGCCTTCCAGCTGGTGCGACAAACCGCCCGTGCCCATCACCACGATCTTTTCCGGCCCCTGCCATGAGGCAAGCGCGTGGCCGACCGTGCGGCCCAGTTCCAGGCAGCGCTTGGGGCTGGGCAGGGGGTGCTGCACTGTGTTGATCGCAATCGGCACCAGCTTGGTGGTGAATTCCGGCGCGTCGGGCCAGCACAGCTCGTACGGCACGGCGACTGCGTGATCGACCAGCATGGCCTGGCAGGTCACCGGATCGAATTCATTGGCCACCACCGTTTCGATGATGTGCCAGGATAGCTCCGGTATGCCGGGATAGGGCTTGTTGAAGGCGATGCCCCAGCCTTCATCCTCATGCCGGTATTCGCTGGCCGCGCCGATCGCGAAAGTCGGCATCTTGTCGAGGAAGAAGTTGAGCCCGTGATCGTTGTAGAACACCACCGCGACATCGGGTTTCTCTCGCGCCAGCCAGTCGTGAATGGGCAGGAAGCCGTCGAAGAAGGGCTTCCAATAGGGATCCTGCTGCAGCCCCTTGGCTATCGCACCCCCGATGCCGGGCACGTGGCTGGTAAAAATTCCGCCGACGACCTTGTTCATGCCGCGCTCCTCCGTTGGGTTTCGCCCTGGGCCAGCAAAGCGGCCTTGAACTCGTCCAGGCTCACGCCGGTCTGCAGCGCGCCCAGATCCTGAACATTGAGGCCGAAAATCCCGGCCAGCTTGGCCAGGTAATAGACGTTGCCGCCTGCATCCAGCATGGCCAGAACGTCGCGCTCTCGCACGGCCTGCTTCTGCTGCTCGGAAAGTCCGAACTTGGCCATGTAGCCTTCCTCGTCGCGGGCGAAGGCCTCGCGGTTTTCCCCTTGGTTAAAAGAGAAGCACATGGCGTTGAGCGCATAGCCGCGCATGGCCAGTTCGCCGTCGAACGGTTCCGTGCCGTCAATTTGCCGCTTGGCCGCGGACATGGCTCCCGGGGAAGCGTTCATCGTCTCATTCTCCATACTCGCAGGCATCCACCATGCGTTGAATAGGCCGCCTGCGCGCGCGTGTTGTTGAGCAAGATCAAAACGCCGCCAGCGCCGGCTCAGCCCCGGCGCCCTTCAGCGGTGTTGCAGTGCAACAACACTTTTGGGGTGTCACGCAATTGCAACCCTCCCGTCGCTTACCCGTCACGAACCGGTCCTAACGCCCGCGCAACTTTGGACCGGAGACATTCATGAAACCCACTCGTTTGCTCATCTCGACCTGCGCCGCCGCCCTTGGCGTTGCGGCCTCTACACCTGCCCTTGCCGGCGATATTGCAGGCCATGTCTATGACGCGACGGACACCGTCGCGCTGCAGTCTGCCCAGGTGCGCGTGGTGGAGCTTGACCGGGTCGTGACCACGGAGCGCGACGGCAGCTTCATTCTGGCTGACTTGCCGGCCGGCACCTACGCGATCGAAACGCGCTATATCGGCGCCGAAACGATCACGCAGACGGTGGAGATTCCCGCCACCGGCCTGGTGCGGCTGGATATCGCCATGGGCGGATCGGATGCGCAGATCCTGGTCATCGGCCAGGCTGCGACGCAGGCCAGTGCACTTTCGCGCAAGCGTGAAGCGGACGGCGTCAGCGATGTGCTGACGCGCGACGCGATCGGCCAGTTCCCCGACCAGAACGTGGCGGAATCGCTGCGCCGCCTGCCGGGCCTCAATGTGCTGAACGACCAGGGCGAAGGCCGCTTCGTTTCGGTGCGCGGCCTCGATCCCGAACTCAACGCCACGTCGCTGAACGGTGTGCGCGTGCCGGCGCCGGAATCGGATGTCCGTTCGGTCGCGCTGGACGTGATCTCTTCCGACATCATCGAATCGATCGAAGTGAAAAAGTCGCTCACGCCGGATATGGATGCCGACACGATCGGCGCCTCGATCGAAATCGAAACGACCAGCGCTTTCGACCGCAAGAAAGACCTTTACACGGTCAAGCTCGAAGGCAGCTACAACGACTATGCCGAGCATGTCTCGCCCAAGGGCAGCTTCGATTTCGCCACCAAGCTGAGCGACAGCTTCGGCGTTTCGGGCGGCGTATCCTATTACAAGCGCAAATTCGAAACCGACAATATCGAAGCGGATGACTGGGAAGATTCCTATGCCGGCCCCTTCGCCACCGAGATCCAGTATCGCGATTATGACGTTACGCGGGAACGCATCAGCGCGACGCTGGGCTTCGATATGCGCCTGGGCGACACGACGGAACTTTACCTGAAGGGCCTCTACAGCCAGTTCGACGACCAGGAATATCGCCGCCGCACGACCTTCGACCTCGGCGATTTCGACGAAGACGGTCCGTCCACTTTCGACGGCGTGAACGCCACTTTCAGCGATATGGACCAGGAATTCACGGTCGAGCGTGACGTAAAGGATCGCTTCGAAAGCCAGAAGATCCGCTCCGTGGTGTTCGGCGGCGAAACCAATACCGGCAGCTTCTTCGCCGAATATGCGGCGAGCTGGGCGAAATCGTCCGAGCGGGAAGACGGTTCGATCGATCCCACGCAGTTCGAGCGGGATTTCGAGGAAGACGGCCTGGTGCTGGGCGTCGACTATTCCGATCCGCGCGTGCCGCTCTATTCGGTGGTCAGCGATCCGGCCGATTCCTTCTACGACGCGTCCACCTATGAGTTGAACGACATCGAATATGTCGAATTGTCGGATTCGCAGGACGAGGAATTCGCGCTGAAGCTCGACCTCGGCAAGGAATTCTACATGGATAGCGGCACCTTCACGGTGCAGGGCGGTGCCAAGGCCCGCTGGCGCGAAAAGACCTATGAGAAGACCGTCAGCTTCTGGGAAAACGACGCCTTCACGCTGGACCAGGTGCTGGGCGAGCAGACCTATCGCCTGACCGATATCGGCCCCGTCGCCACCTATAGCGGCGCCAGCGATTACTTCTTCGCCAATATGGGCGACTTCGAACTGGCCGAGGCGGACTCGCTGTTCGATTCCGCGGTGGAAGACTATTCGATCACTGAAGACGTGATGGCCGGATATTTGCTGGGCCGCTGGGACAGCTCCACACTGCGGGTCATCGGCGGCCTGCGCTATGAGCACACGTCAAACGATATCCTCGGCAATGACGTGCTGCTGGTGGAAGAGGATGGTACGCTGCCCGGCGGCGGCACAGCCACGGACGACACTGTGATCGTTACCCCGGTCATGGTGGAGAAGGATTACGATTACTGGCTGCCCAGCCTCAACATCCGCTGGGAAGCGGCGGACAATGTCGTCGCTCGCCTGGCCGGTTATCGCTCCATCGTGCGGCCCAAGCTCTCCAAGCTCGCCCCGCGCTTCGCCGTCGAGCAGAATGACGACAATGAGCGCGAAGGCGAATTCGGCAACCCCAACCTGTTCCCCTATGTCGCCTGGAACTTCGACGCTTCGCTCGAATATTACCTCTCGGGCAATGGCGCGGTGAGCGCGGCCTTCTTCTACAAGGACATCAAGAATTTCATCGTCGATGTGAATGTGGACGAACCGGGCGTCTATCGCGGCATCGCCTATGACGAGGCGACCATTCCGATCAATGGCGAGAGCGGCGAAGTCTATGGCATCGAGCTGAGCTATTCGCAGGTCTACGACTTCCTGCCCGCGCCCTTCGACGGGTTGCTCACCCAGCTCAACTACACCTACACCGATGCTCAGGGCTCCGTGCCCGATGGCGATTTTGCCAGCCTCAATACGGTAGACACATATCGCGACGTCGTTCTGCCGGCGAGTTCCAAGCACACCGTCAACGCTGTGCTTGGCTACGAAAAGGGGCCGATCAATCTGCGCCTGTCGGGTACGTATCGCGACAAATATCTGGACGAGCTGGGCGGCGATGCAGATTCGGATCGCTATGTCGACGATCACTTCCAGCTGGACCTGACGGCGAAATATGCCGTCACCCAGAACGTTCAGCTCTATTATGAGTGGGTGAACATCAACAACGCGAAATACTTCGCCTACAACATGCTTGGTGGGCAGCGTAACCTGTACCAGTATGAAGAGTACAACTGGACGATGAAAGCCGGCGTACGGGTGAATTTCTGATGCGAAAAACAGTCATGACCTTGGCGCTGGCGACGGCGCTGACCGCCTGCGTAACCACGCCGCCGATCAATTCCTGGCCTGCCGTCACTGTCACCGCTTCGGGCGAGACAGTGCCGGTCGGCACGGCCAATGACGATGCGGCGGACGATCCGGCGATCTGGCGCAATGCGGAAAATCCCGCTGAAAGCCTGATCGTCGCCACCGACAAGAAGGCCGGGCTCTATGTATATGGGCTGGACGGCAAGGCGCGATCCTTCCTGGATGCGGGCCTGCTCAACAATGTCGACCTGGCAGATATGGGAGACGCCGGCATTATCGTGGTCGCAAGCGACCGCAACGATCCTGCCAATGCCGCCTTGCAGGTTTTCCGGCTGAACACGGCGGAAGCAAAGCTCGAACCGCTGGGCAGTGTGCCGGGCGGAACGGGTGAGGGTTACGGCCTGTGCCTGTCGAAGCGCGCGGACGGGCTGCATGCCTTCTCCGTGCTGAAAGACGGGACCGTGGAAGAATATCTGCTGACTCTCGGTGATACGCTGGCTTCCACCCATCTGCGTACGCGCAACATCGCGACCCAGACCGAAGGCTGCGTGGCCGATCCGCGTGACGGCACGCTCTATATCGGTGAAGAGAATGCCGGGATCTGGCGCTATGCGGCGGATTCCGTGGAGGGCGAACTGGTTGCCACGATCGACAACCTTCAGCTGGTTGCCGATGTGGAAGGTCTGGCGATCTATCCCGAAGGCGAAGATGGCGGCTATCTGGTCGCCTCCAGCCAGGGCGACAACGCCTATGCGCTCTACAGCTTGCCCGGTATGGAACCGGCTGGCCGCTTCCGGATTGCCGCTGGCATGTATGGCGCGACCGAGGAAACCGACGGGATCGAGCTGGCGCAAGGCAGCTTTGGGCCCGATTATCCGGCCGGGCTGTTCGTGGCTCAGGACGGGATCAACGGCGATGCGGCCCAGAACTTCAAACTGGTTTCGTGGAGCAAGGTGGAAGAGGCAATGAAATCATGGCCACCGGAACAGGAACAGCCGTGATAGCAAAAACTTTTGCTGCTGACCGACGGGCGTTTCTGCGCGCCACGGGCAGCGCCTTTGCGGCACTGGCGGCGTCGGGCTGCATGGCGCGCGGCGCGGCGCAGTACGGCGGCGCTTTGGCGACCGGATACGGCGCGCTGAGCCCGGACCCGGAAGGCCTGCTCGACCTACCTGAAGGCTTTTCCTACCGCGTCGTTTCGCGCATGGGCGATGCGATGGACGATGGCGGGTTTGTGCCCGACCGCGGCGACGGGATGGGCTGCTTTGCCTTGCCGGATGGCAAGCTGGCGTTGGTCCGCAATCATGAGCTGCAGCCTCAGCATGAGGCGAACGGGCCAATTGCGCTGGGCTACGACAGCAAGGATGGCAGCTATCTTCCCGGCGGGACGACCACGATCGTGCTGGATGCGGCCACGCTGGCGGTGGAGAAGCAGTTCCGCTCCCTGGGCGGGACGATCCGCAACTGCGCCGGCGGTATCACGCCCTGGGGCAGCTGGATTTCCTGCGAAGAAGACGTGTCCGATCAGCGGGGCGGGTTCGGCCAGCGGCATGGCTATTGCTTCGAAGTGCCTGCCGCCGCCACCGGCCCGGTCGATCCGGTTCCGCTCAAGGCGATGGGGCGTTTCAATCACGAAGCGGCCTGCGTCGATCCGGCAAGCGGGATCGTCTATCTCACCGAAGACCGGGATGACGGCCTGCTTTATCGCTTCATTCCGGCAGTTCCAGGCAAGCTGGCCGAAGGCGGCAAGCTGCAGGCGCTGGCGATTGCCGGCGGAAGCGCGGACACGCGCAATTGGGGCGGTATCGCCATCGGCCCCGGGGATTGGCACGCCGTGCGCTGGATCGATCTGGACCAGCCGGATGGCGAGGATGACGATCTGCGCCTGCGCGGCGCGGGTGACGGCGCGGCTCTCTTCGCACGCGGCGAAGGCATCCATATGGGCGAAGGGGAGCTCTATTTCTGCTGCACTTCTGGCGGCGCCGCGGGCTTCGGGCAGGTTTTCCGCCTGAAGCCGCAGTCGGGCGGGCCAGACATGCTGCAGCTCTTTTTTGAATCCAGCTCGCCCAGCCAGTTCAATTACGGGGACAATCTCACCGTTGCCCCCAACGGGCATCTGGTGGTCTGCGAAGACCAATATACGGACATCGTCGACAATTATCTGCGTGGTATCACGCCGGAGGGGCAGGCCTATCCGCTCGCCCGGCTGCGCACGCAGACGGAGCTGGCCGGGGCGTGTTTCTCACCCGATGGCAAGACGCTGTTCGTCAATGCCTACAGCCCCACCATGACGCTGGCGATTACCGGCCCCTGGACCGCTTAGCCGGCTGGTTTCAGCTTTCCTGCTGCACCGGCGCGCGCTGCGGCAATTCGAAGCTGCTGCGCTCCAGCAGGCTGTCATTGGGGACGACTTCGATCGCGGGGCGCAGCGCCAGGCGTTCGGCCAGGGCCGCCAGGTCCAGCTCGACATGTTCGGCCCGCAGATCGGCATGGCTCTCGCCCAGATAGAGCATCAGCTTGTCGCCCATAATGCCCAGCGCGCTATTGCGCAGGGAACGGCGGGAACCGCCGCCCAGCCGGCGTGCCAGGCGGATCGCCAGGCCCCAGCTCAGGGCCTCTTCCAGATGCTCCTGGCTGGCCAGCTTGCTCAGCGGCTTGGGCAGCTCCAGCGTACCGCAATTGGCGGACAGCGTGGCGGCGATCATCGCCCGCCCTTCGTCAGAAATATCCATCCATCGCTTGTAGAGCGCCCAGTTGATGGCCTGTTTCAGCCGCAGGTTCGGCTCGATCTGCATCGAGGCGAGGGCCAGCATGGTTGCCGCCAGGCGGACCCTTTCGGAGCCGTTGCCGCTGCGCGGCAGGGCATCCACCGTCCAGCCTGCGATACGGGTGGCCAGCGTGGGCGGTCCGCCGCGCGGCCCGGCAAAGCTGGCCACGCCTGCCAGCAGGGGATCTTGCGATTTTGCTGCAGCATCGAGCCCGTCATGCACCCGGCCTTCGCGCAGGCCCCATGAGGAGAAGACCAGCTTCGATGGCTGCAGCTTGCCAATCAGGATCTGCAGCAGGGCGGCCGCATCGGGCAGCATCGCCGCACGCATCGAAGCGACGCGGGAAATGTTGAGCTTTTTCGGCTTGGTCAGCCGCACCCGCTTGGCGAGCCGCAAGGCCTCCTCTCCGCTGATTTCGTAGCCGTGCGGATCGGTCAGCGGATGATTGGCCTCATGCATCGCGAAGTTGGCCAGGGCCCGCCAGGTGCCGCCGACAAGATAGAGCGGCTCGTTCACCGGATGGGTCCATCCCTCGTTCTTCAGGGAGCGCAGAACCCGGCGCTTGAACTTTTGCGCGCCTTCCGCGCGCAGATTCGGCAGCATGAGAGCGCCCAGCGGCAGGCTCGCCCCGTGGGAGGTCTGCCCCTTTTCGATCTCCACCAGCTCCACGCTCGCGCCGCCCAGATCGCACACCACGCCGCGCGCACCGGGGAATGCCCCGATCACGCCCATTGCGCTTGTGCGGGCCTCTTCCTCACCGGAAAGCAGGACCGGCTTGAATCCGCATTGGCGCACCCGGTCGAGAAATTCGGGGCCGTTTTCGGCGACGCGCGCTGCGGCCGTGGCGATCACGTCCACTTCATTGACATGCAGATCGGTCAGGATGCTACGGAAGCGCTTAAGGCCGGCAATGGCGACTTCCATGGCTTCATCGGAAATCCTGCCGGTGCTCAGCAATTCGCCCCCCAGCCGGGCAACGACCTTCTCGTTTAGCAACACCGTGGGGGCCCGCTGGGCGCCGCCATAGACCACAAGCCGCACCGTGTTCGATCCAATGTCGATTACCGCGCGGTGCGGTACAGCGTTCGGAAATGCGCTGTCCTTGTCGCCGATCATGCAGCTGCCCCTTTGTTCTTTGTCACACGCCCCCCTTGCGCAAGGCAAGTTTGGGCACCTTGGCCCCTTCGTCCAGCGCGGTGCCGCGCCCCGAAAGCGAAGGGTTCGTCATGAAGTAATTGTGCAGATTGAAGGGCCGTTCGCCCGAAGCGATCCGTTCATAGCTGCCATCCGGGCGCAGTTCCCAGCTCTGCTCGTTATCGAGCAGGTTGGCCAGCAGCACCTGTTGCAGCACCTGGTCATGCACGGTCGGATTCTTGATCGGCACAAGTGTTTCGACGCGCCGGTCGAGATTGCGTTCCATCGCGTCGGCCGAAGAAATGAACACCCGCGCGCGGTGGCTGGGCATCGAAAAGCCGTTGGCAAAGGCCCAGATCCGCGAATGTTCCAGGAAGCGCCCGATGGAGGATTTCACGCTGATCTTTTCAGAGAGGCCCGGAACGCCCGGCCTGAGGCAGCAGATACCGCGTATCGCCAGTTCGATCTGCACGCCCGCCTGGCTGGCGGCATAGAGCCTGTCAATCAGGCCCTGGTCGGTCATGGAATTCAGCTTCGCCCAGATGAATGCGGGCTTGCCTGCCAGGGCGTTCTCGATCTCCCGGTCGATGCATTCGTTCAGCTTGGCCCGCAGATTGATGGGCGAGATGGCCAGCATCTCGGTCCGCCGCGGTTCGACATAGCCGGTGATGAAATTGAACAGGCGGGCGGCATCGCGGGCCAGCTTGGGGTCTGCCGTGAAGAAGGACAGGTCGGTGTAAATCCGCGAAGTGAGCGGGTGATAATTGCCGGTTCCGAAGTGGCAGTAGGTTCTGAGCTGCCCCTCTTCGCGGCGCACGACCATGGAAACCTTGGCATGGGTCTTCCAGTCGACGAAACCGTAGATCACCTGGACCCCGGCCCGCTCCAGCTGGTTGGCCCACAGCAGGTTCTGCTCTTCGTCGAACCGGGCCTTCAGCTCGACCACAGCGGTCACAGATTTGCCCGCTTCCGCAGCCGTGATCAGCGCAGCAATGATCGAGGATTGCTTGCCTGCGCGGTAGAGCGTCTGCTTGATCGCCACCACGTCGGGATCGACGGCCGCCTGGCGGATGAAATCCACCACCACCTCGAAACTTTCATAGGGGTGGTGAATGATCAGGTCTTTCTCGCGAATGGCGGCGAAGCAATCGCCGTCATGCTCCATGATCCGTTCGGGATAGCGCGGGCTGAAGGGCGCGAATTTGAGATCGGGCCGCTCCTCGTCCACGATGGGGGCGAGGCCGCTCATCCCGATCGTGCCGTCCGTGCGCATCAGGATCGCATCCACCAGGTCAAGCTGGTCGATCAGCATCTGTTCCGCATCGGGATCGAAATCGTCCTGCAATTCCAGCAGGATAACGCGGCCGCGCCGGCGCCTCTGGATCGCCGTGCGGAAATAGCGGACGAGGTCTTCGGCCTCTTCCTCCACTTCGATATCGCTGTCGCGCAGCACGCGGAATACGCCGTCGCCTTCCACCCGGAAGCCGGGGAAGAGGATCGCCGCGTGCCGGCAGATCATGTTCTCGATGCTGATATAGGTCGAAACCTCGCCCGGCATGCGGATGAAGCGGGGCAGGGCGCTGGGCACCAGCACCATCTCCACCACCTGCTCGTCATCGGCCAGGCGGGTGAGATTGAACAGCACGCCGATCCCTTCATTGGCCACGAAGGGGAAGGGGTGCGCCGGATCGATCGCCTGCGGCGTGATCACGGGGGCGATATTGTCGACGAAGTAGTTTTTCAGCCACTGCTCCGTCTTCGCGTCCATATCGTGATCGTCTGCCACGTGGATGCCGGCATCGGCCAGAAGCGGCCGCAATTCGCGCCAGCAGGCCTGCTGCTGCTTCTCCAGATTGGCAATAGAGACGCGCACGGCGGCAAGCTGCTGCGAAGGCGTGCGCCCGTCGAGCGACGTGGTCGCGATTTGCCGCTGAGCCTGCCCGGCCAGCCCGGCGACGCGGATCATGATGAATTCGTCGAGATTGCTGCCGGAGATCGAAAGGAAACGCAGACGTTCCAGCAGCGGATAATTGGTATTCCGCGCCTCGTCGAGCACACGCTCGTTGAAAGCCAGCCAGCTCAACTCGCGGTTGAAATAGCGGTCGCTTGCATCGGTAGTTTCTGGCCGCGTATCGAGTTGGGTGCCCATGTACCTGTCTGACGCCAAATGTGTCTGCCGGGATGGTCGGGCTATGTTACGTTTTTGTGAAAGCCCGGTCGAGGGTGGAGATTCATCTCACGCCAGGTCGCGGCTGAAGGCGATCTGGGTGATGCCGCGCTTCCCGTTGCCGCGCCCCAGCTGGACGATCACATCGATCACCGATGTCGCGTAAGCAATTGTATCTAAACGGCTTAATCCGATTCCGGTCTGCATAACCATCAGCGCCAGCTGATCCAGCGCGCCGCGCAGGGAGTTGGCGTGAATGGTGGAGAAGGAGCCGGGATGGCCGGTGTTGATCGCGCGCAAAAAGCTCACGCTTTCCGCACCGCGCAATTCGCCCAGCACGATTCGGTCCGGCCGCAGACGCAAGGCCGCCTGAAGCAGCTCGTTGGCGGTCACTTTCGCTTCGCCCAGCTCGCCCTTTACGGCGACCAGCCCGATGCCGTTCGCGCCGGGCAGGCGCAGCTCCGGCGTGTCTTCCACCAGCACCACACGCTCTTCGGAAGGAATCTCGCCCAGCATGGCGTTGAGGAATGTAGTCTTGCCGGTGGAGGTGCCGCCGGAAATCAGGATCGTCTTGCGCTGCGCAATGGCGGCTCGCAGGAAAGCGATTGGCTCAGCCACCGGATCGGGGAAATGTTCCTCCTGCGGCGTATCCAGCGGGCCGGAATCATAGGCGTCCAGCGGCAGGTCCAGCCTGCGGTGGCGGCGGATCGCCATCGACCAGTGCTTGCGTGTCGCAGGCGGGCCGCAGAATTGGATTCGTGCACCGTCGGGCAGCGTGCCGCCCAGCAGCGGATGTTCGCGGTTGATGCCCTGATGGCTCACCCGGGCGACCTGTTCGGCAAGCCGTTGAATCAGATTGTCGTCGATCTGCGGCGCTTCGATCCGCTGCATGCCGGGATGGGCGGCGTCTTCGATCCACACTTCGCCTGGGCCGTTGACCATGATCTCCGTCACGCTGTCGCGGGCGAGCCATTGGCGGAAGGGCGCGAGATAGGCGTCCAGATAGACGCTGCCGGCCCCGGCCGGAACGGGTTTGTCCTCTGCGATGGCGTCCTCGCTGGATGCGGCAAGATTGAAGACCGAAGCGGCCATGAACTTACCCCTACAAGGTTGGCGCGCGGGAGAAATCGAGATCGCGCGCGGTAAAGACGCGGATCGGTTCGCCCTGGCGCACGCGCACGGTCGGGCCGATCTTGCTGTCCTGCGCTACGGCGGCCGCGGCTGCGCTGCTGCCGCCGCCAAGCACCACCGAAGTGCCGCCGCTGGCGATCATCGTCAGGCCGTCGATCACCGAAAGCAGCATGGCGGAACCGAACCGCTTGAAGAAGTGGTTGTCCACATCGCCGGGGAGGCCGGCCATGCCGGAAAAGTCGGTTGCCGGGGATGCAAGGTCCACCGAAACGCCATCGGGGCGGATCAGGCGCGTCCAGATCACATAAGCGCGCTTCTGGCCCGCCTGCAGGCCGGACTGGTATTGCCCGATCAACCGCGAACTGCGGGGCACGAGCACGCTCTTGCCGTCATAACTGCGCACGTCCTGGCTGACGACGGCGCGCACGAATCCCGGCACGTCTGTATCGATGGCCGTTTCCAGAACGGCGGGAATCATCGTGCCTTGCGTCACGGTGGTCTGCGGATCGAACATGCGCGCGGCCTTGGCCGGCCCGCCGCCCACGCCGCCGATGCGGCTGGCGAAATCCATTGCGGAATTTCCGGTGGGTGCAGGTGCAGCCCCGGCCGGCGTTGGCCCGGGCAGCGCGCTGGCGTCGAACACCACCGTGGGCGAGGAATAGGGGTTGGATGCCGGGGCCGGCGCGGCGTCGGGCGCATTGGCCAGCACCGGTGCGGGTGCCGGATCGGGCTGCGGCGCGGCGGCAGGGGCGGGCTGGCGCTGTTCC
This sequence comes from Alphaproteobacteria bacterium, assembly GCA_030430365.1. Lineage (GTDB taxonomy): Bacteria > Pseudomonadota > Alphaproteobacteria > Sphingomonadales > Sphingomonadaceae > Andeanibacterium. Next base: position 21,228 of record JAUIFP010000020.1, read on the forward strand.
TGCTGGGGCGCGGTTTCCGCGGGTGCAGGGGCGGGCACGGCGGCTGCCTGCTGCGCCTGGGCCTGCTGGTCCGCATCGTCGGTGCGCGCGGCATTCATGCCCCAAAGCGTCGCTGCGCCGATCAGGCCGACGATCGCGATGCCGGCCACCAGGCCCAGCGCATCGGAGCCTTTCTTGCGCTGCGCGACGGCGGGAAAGCTGTTGCGGCTGGCGAGATCGATGACCTCGGCCGGCATTTCCTCGCGCGGATCGGCGTCGGATGCTGCCCCTTTGCCGCCGCGTTCGGGCAATTGCATTGCAAGGCGCATTAGCGTGCCTCCCCATTCTGGCTTGCAGTCATGGCAAAGCCGCCATTGCCGCGCTTCCTCGAAGCTTGCCGTTCAGGCCCCTGATTTACCAGCAAGGCCACTTCGTCGCCCGCGCGCAGGATAATCTCGCGCGGGACGCCGTCGATCACCACGGTCTCTCCGCGCACGGCGAAGTTTACCGGGCCTTCGATCCCGTCCTTGTTCTTGATCAGGATGGCCGGGATCGCCTTGTCGGCATCCCAGGAAAGGAACGTCGCTTCGCCATCGTCATAGGCGTCGGAGGGCAGCAGCTTTTCATCGCCGCTGCCTTTCCATTCGCGGTTGATCAACGCGGGGTCCGCCACGGCATAGGGATCCGTGGCGGCGGCCATTTCAAGGCCGCTGGCGCGCTGGGCCATCTGCACCGTCGTTTCTTCCTCCGGCTCCTCCGGATAGGTGAAACGCAGCACATAGAGCGCTTCGGCCTGCGGCTTGGCGACCAGATCGAACAGATAGGTGTGCTTGTTCGTCACCACGGTCATATTGGTCGCGGCGCGGGGCTCCAGCGGTTTCACGAACAGCAGGTTCGCCCGCTTGTTGGGCGTGACTTGCCAGTCGGCCGAATTGCCGATCGCGACATTCTCGATCAGTTCGTCTTCGCCGAATGCGATCGTCGCCTGCACATTGGTGCGCCCTTCGATCAGCACGACTTCGGAGGGATCGTACATATGTTCGACCAGGCGCGGATCGCCGGCATGGGCCGGGGCGGAAAACAGCATCGCCAGGGCGATGGCAGGCAGCGCCGTGGCTGAGAGGGCGCGGGTCATCAAAGCTTCTCCGATTGGCGGGGAGGTGCGGCGCGGAAGCGGCTGCCAATGCCGCGCGCGCGGGATACGGAAGCGCGGGCCGGCTGGGCCTGGCCAGGCGATCCGGCTGCGTGGATGCGGGTTTCGCGGTGTGTCGTTGCCCCCATAGCGCCGTCATTGGCCGGCGAGCCTGCCGCTATGCCCGATATGGCGATCCTGCGCGGCGGGGCGGAACTGGATGCAGAAGCATTCGCCTGGGCGGCCCGGGTGCCTGCCGCGGCCGCATGCGCATCGGCCGCTGCAGGCGATGGCTCCGAGAAGCCGCGATCACCGCCGCCAGCCAGGCCGAATACGGTCCAGTTGCCGACCATTGTCGCCGCCACCTTGAGCACAAGGATCATCAGCGCGACATGGACCGCACCGATCATGAAGAATGCCATTGCCGCGCGGGCGTCTATCTGGCCCGGGAAGGGCGAAATGGCTGAAAGCACGGGCACGGCAAGTTCCAGCATCAGCGTGCCGCCCAGCACTGCAAACAGCGGCGTGACCGCCAGCATGACGAGACCGCGCAGCCAGCCTGCGAACAGGCCGCGCGTTGCCGGGAACAGCGCCATGACCACGAAGACCGGGCCGATGGCGACCAGTACGGCCAATGCGATCCGCGCCGTGACCAGCACGCCCACCGTGCCGAGCAGCAGCAGCATCGCGCCGATCCACATCAGCCCTTCGGGCGAAAATGTCGTCACCGCCTGGGGCTGTTGCTCCGCGCCCTGTCCGGCTTGGCCGCCGGCCATCACTTCCTGGATGGCGGTGAAGACGACGTCGATCTTCTCACCGAAAACCTGCGTTGCCGAACCTTCCGTGCCAGTCAGGATCGAAGCGATCTGATCGGGCGCGCCGGTCGCCAGGTTCCACACCACGCTCTGATAGGCGAACCAGCTGGTCGCAAAGGTCAGCACCAGGCCCAGCGTGACCATGCGCGGGGTCAGCGAACGGATGCCGATGCGGCTGCGTCCGGTAATCAGCGAAAAGGCGAAGAAGGCAACGAACAGCGTCAGCAGGATGGTCAGCGCCGGCACCAGCGCGCCGCCCGATCCGAACAGCCGGCCGAAGGCCATGGCCGTCATGTCCGATGCGATACAGTCGATCCCGCGCAGCGAAGCGCCGATGCCGTTGCCGACCTGCGCCACTGCCATTTCGCATTCGGGGCTCATTCCGCGGCTTCCCACAGGTCGTAATCAGGGGCGGGTGCGTCTTCCGCGGTGCCGGGCCAGCTATGGCCGGTGAGCGCGGGATACCATTTCGCCGGATCGTCGCCGGAGGTTTCGCGCAGCGTATCGAGCCTGCGCACGGAGCCTTCGCGGCCCGAAAGGATGGTGATCACTTCGGGCGCATTGGAAAGGTCCAGCCTGACGACCACCGAGGCATCCGGCTGGCGTACCAGGAAGCAGCGGCTATGCGCGGGCAGGGAACGGATCAGGGCAAGCTCGTGATCGGTCAGCCCGAAGCCGTCGCAATAATCCTCTGCCCGGGCGCGCGCATTGGGCATGAAGATCATGGTTGCGGTCTGTTCGACCAGGGCGGTCGAAATGCGGCTCTCCAGCGCGTCGCGTGCGCTTTGCGTGGCGAAGCCGACCAGCGCGTTGCGCTTGCGCAGGGTCTTGAGCCAGTCGCGGATGCGCGCGGCGAACACTTCGTCGTCCAGCGCCTTCCAGCCTTCGTCTATCAGGATCATGGTGGGCTGCCCGTCCAGCCGCTCGTCGATGCGGTGGAACAGATACATCATCACCGGGGTACGCAGACGCGGGCTTTCCAGCAGCGCGGTCATGTCGAAACCCAGAACGCGCTGGGATAGGTCCAGCCGGTCTTCCGCATTGTCGAACAGCCAGCCATGCTCGCCATTCTCGATCCAGGGAGAGAGACGGTCCGCCAGATCGCCCGGTTCGGGCCGCCGCGCACCGGCCAGCAATTCGCGGAAATGCCGCAGGCGCCGCAGGCTGGCATCGTTGGCATAGGCCGCGTCGACCGCATGGGAAATGATGGCGAGCTCTTCCGGACCTTCCGCCTTCAGCAGCACGCCCAGCCAGTCGCGCAGGAATGCGCGGTTTGACGGGTTGTCGGGAAGGGCGAGCGGATTGAAGCCGCTGGGCATGCCGGCGGCGATCCGGTCATACCGGCCGCCAATGCCGCGCACGAACAGTTCGGCGCCGCGATCCTTGTCGAACAGGATGGTGCGCGGGCTGAATTTCTGCGCCTGCGCGGCCAGGAAATTCATCACCACCGTCTTGCCCGATCCGGATGGGCCGATGACCGAGAAATTGCCCAGGTCGCCATGGTGGAAATTGAAGAAGAACGGCGTCGCGCTGGTGGTCTGAAGCAGGGTGACGGCATCGCCCCAATGGTTGCCCGAAGCCTGGCCCAGGGCGAAACCGTGAAGCGAACCGAAGCTGGCCATATTGGCGGTGGAGATCATCGCGCTGCGGGCGATGTAGCTCTCATTGCCGGGGAACTGGGCCCAGAAGGCCGGTTCCAGATTGGTGTCTTCGCGCACGGCGATGGCGCCGATATCGGCCAGGGCCGCCGCGCAGGATGCACTGGCATCGTCCAGCCGGGCGAGGTTGCTCTCACGCACCAGCACGGTCAGATGATGATCGCCGAAGCCGACCGATCCCGCGCCGAGTTCGTCGCGCGCAGCCAGCATATCGCCCCGTTCGGCCACGGCTTCCTCGTCTGCGGAGCGGAGGCGGCGCAGGGCGGTGTCCATCTTCTCGCGCGCGGTCTGCCGTTCCACCGGGCCGAAGCTTTCCGTCACCACCATTTCGAAAGGCAGGCGCAGCAGCGCATCCAGCATGCCGGGGGACGTCGCGTCCGGATAATCCTTCAGGCTGATCATGGAGGCGAAATTCGTTCCTCCGCCATCCTTCATCTCGATCGCGTCGAGGCCGAAGCTCACCCGGCGATAGGGCACCATTCGGCCGATATCGGTTTCTTCCGATGGGCGCCGCACGGGGCGCATCTCGCCATTATAGAGCGCGCTCAGTAATTCGAGTACTTCGTTATTCGTGTGCCCGTTATGCCCCTGATAGTCGCCCAGCAGTGTGGCATTGTACTGCCCGAGGGAAGCGATCAGCGCGCCGGCGGCTGCGCGCAGGCTGCGCAGATCCTTGGGATCCGCTTCGGCATGGTCGCTGCCGCGCGAACCGCTTGCGCGCTTCCACAGCCGGGCGGCGCGTTCGGCCAGGCCCGCCTTGCCGCGCGCGGGGCGGCGCACCAGCGTAACGAACTGATCGTTGATGAACAGCGACCCGCTGGACAGCTTTTCGCGCCAGCGGCGGTCGATATGGGCGGAAAGCGGATCGTCGAACTGCCCGTCTAGCTCCACCTGCACGCGGCGCCGGATCACATGGTGATACATGATGAAGCGCGCATCCAGATTGCCGCGCAGCATCACCTCGCGCGTTGCCGCATGGGCGTTCAGCGCTTCGCTGTCTTCCGTTTCGAACAGCAGGCCGGGCACCTGCAGCGCCATCATCAGCGATCCGTCGCGCAGCAGCGCGGTGTTTTCGTCCAGCAGCCTTGCATAGGGCAGGCGATCGCCGGCCATGGCTTCCTTGGCATTCCAGGCGGCGGCTCCGAGCCATTTGGTCATCTCTCGAGCCTCCTCAGGCGGTGTAGCTGTTGCAGCCCCAGCGTTTCCAGTTCCTGACGCGCGGGCACTTGCTGACCTTGGTGATCCAAAGGTCGAAAATGCGCGGTTCGCGCAGGCAGGCGAAATAGCCGATGGCATGGACGATGAACGGTATCGGGATGACCCAGAGGCTTTTCAGGATCAGGAACATCTCGGTCGTCACCAGGCCGTTGATGATGAAATAGTTGAACGTCACGCCCGCAAACATCTGCGGCCGGGTCAGTGCACGGTGCACGGTATGGCGGGCGAGTTCGCTCATTGCTCAGGCCGCGGCAGACTGGATGCCGGCCACGATCGAGGCCGCGCCGAACAGCACGAAGCAGCCGATGATCACGGTCGCGCCGAAACGCCAGTTGAGCCGGCCGGTCAGCATCATGAAACCGACGGCGGCCACGGCCATCACGGCCACGGCAGTCGCCACATTGCCGAGCAGCGTGCCTTGCAGCCACATCAGCGCCGAAACGATCGGGCCGGAGCCCTGCGGATCGGCCTGGGTGACCTGCTGCGCTTGAGCCGCAGCGGGAACGAGCAAAGCCGCGAAGGCGGCAATACGGGAAAGGGCACGCATTTACTTGGTACTCCGGGAGTGGTTGGAAAGGCGGCCCATGATGGCCGCAACATACGTCTTGGTTTCCTGGATATTCGGAATGCCGCCGGCCCGTTCGACTCTGCCGGGCCCGGCATTGTAAGCCGCCAGCGCCTTTTCCAGGTCGCCGTCGAACCGGTCCAGCTGGGCCCTGAGATAGCGTGCGCCGCCTTCCAGATTGGCGTTTGGATCGCGGGCATCCACGCCCAGTTCCCGCGCCGTGCCCGGCATCAGCTGCGCCAGCCCCTGCGCGCCCTTGGGAGAAAGCGCGGCAGCGTTCCAGCGGCTTTCCTGCCAGACCAGGGCTTCGATCAGGGCGGGGCTGAGATCGAAGCGGGAAGCCAGCTCCTGGACCTTGGCATTATAATTGTCCGGAATAGCCGCGGCATGGCGCGCCGGCGAGGCAAGGGCCGCCAGCGGGACGACAAGATCTTGCGGAACCGTTTCGGTAGTCTGCGAGTTAACGTCGGCAGCAAGACCTGCATCAGGGCCCGCTACCCAGCGCGGTCCATCCACGCCGATTTCCAGCACATCGGCATGCGCGATTCCGCACCACGCGCAAGCGGCGGCACACGCCGCTGCGAAACGGCCGGCAAAGAGAATCGGAAGCCTCTTCATCCGGGCCTGATGCTAGCAGCAAATGACAACGCCATGACAGTTTGCCACTGACGCAAAAAACCCGCGCGAGGCGGACTCGCGCGGGTTTCCTAAACTCCGCTCAAATCATGATTGTGGATAGTTTACCGCATCGCCATCGTTGAGCGTTCTTCCAGTCCGGCAAGCGCCTGTTTGGCGGCTTCGCGGGAATCGATCCAGCTGCCGTCAGCCAGTTCAAGCTCGTAACGGGTCCGGCTGGTCGCTGCGGCTTGGAACATCTCGCGCGCCTCCGCGAAGCGGCCCTGGCGCGCGAAAGCGGTGCCCAGATTGATCAGGGCTGCCGGATCGCCGGCACGAACCGCTTCGCTGTCACGCAGCTGAGCCAGTGCATCATGGGTACGCCCTTCTGTGAGGGCTTCATAGGCAACGTCGACCCGATCGGACTCGGTGTTTTCCGCGAGTGCGGCGCTTGGCGACAGAGCGGCAATGGCCGCTGCAAATATAATCGTCTTACGCACTTCAAATCTCCCGAATGCTTTATTGGTTATGCAGGGAAGATGAGCCGCCCGAAGTCGAACTGCAATAAAAATGTCATAATGTCACCGAACTGTAACATTTGAAATCCGGCAGCGGATTTGGACGTTCTCCAGCGCTGTTCCCGATCAAATCCAGACGCTTGTCAGTTTTGGCGAATGGCTGTCACAAGTCCGTAACATTGCAACGAAATTGTCATTAAATTTCAAACGCGTGTTTGCAAAGAAACTGTCATGTCTCCCCTCTAGCTGGCGACTCGCGATCATCATTTCGCGCCCATTGATTCTCGGATTTTAGGGGACCGTCCGCCGTGAAAAACTTCCATCGACTTCTCATCCTGGGCACTAGCGCACTGGCTCTCGCCGGCTGCGACGCCTCGGAAATCGTCTCGCCCGGAACCAGTGGCGATATTAATATTAACAATCCTGCTCCGACGCCCACACCCACGCCGACCGGCGGTGGCACCGGCAACGTAACGCCCGCAAGTGGCTGCCCGACCGTGGGCACGCAGGACCTCACCAATGCAGGAACGATTTCCGGCCCGACCGGCGAATGGCGCATTTGCGAACTGCCCAGCCAGATCGATTCCGACATGCAACTCCCGCAGGTTGCTGGCGTGCTTTACTCGCTGCCTGGCCGTGTCGATGTCGGTGAAGATGGCGGTGCAGTTGCTTCCGCGTCCGATACGGATGTCACGCTGACGATCGATCCGGGCGTCATCATTTATGCGGGCACACCGCGTTCCTATCTGGTCGTCAATCGCGGCAACCAGATCGACGCCGTCGGCACCGCAGCCGAACCGATCATCTTCACCAGCCGGGATAACGTTCTTGGTCTCGCCAGCGATTCCTCGATCGGCCAATGGGGCGGCGTCGTGCTGCTCGGCCGCGCACCGGTTTCGGATTGCCGTGACGGTACGCCGAACAAGGCCGACCAGACCCAGTGCGAACAGGAGCTGGAAGGCGCTGCACTGACTACGCTATTTGGCGGCGATACGGCAGACGACAGCTCAGGCACGATGCAGTATTTCCAGATCCGCTTCTCCGGCTTCAGCCTCGAGAATGGTTCGGAACTCCAGTCGCTCACGACAGGCGGCATCGGTTCGGGAACGGTCATCGATCACTGGCAGTCGTTCAACAGCTCGGATGACGGCACCGAATTCTTCGGCGGCACCGTCAATATGTCCCAAGTGGTCGTTGTCGGCGCAGACGATGACTCGCTCGACGTGGACACCGGCGCTCAGGCGAGCCTGAAGGACGTTATCGTTGTCCAGCGTTCCGGCGGTGGTGACAACCTGATCGAACTCGACTCGCCCGCTGACGACTATGTGACCGACGCTCTTCCGCAGACCAATCTGCGGGTGACGAACTTCACCTTCCTCGAACGCAGTGGCAGCAACTCGCAGGCTGTTCGTGCTCGTGGCGGCGCGCAGCTGCACCTCGTCAACGGCGTGATCGACACGGATGACGAAACCTGCATCCGGATCGATGAAGCTGAAACGCTGGCAGCCGGTCCGACGTTCAACTCGGTTGTCGGCGATTGCGACGCGGCTCAGCCGTTCACCGGCACCGATGGCGTGACAGATGCTGACGTTCTCGGCGCTTGGGATGCGGGCAGCAACAATGACGAAGCGTTCACGATCACGCTGACCAGCCTCTACATCAACGGTAGCAACGAAAACGGCGTTGCTGTGTCGGATCCGACGGCCCTGTCGTCCTTCTTCACCACGACGCCGGCCAATATCGGTGCCGTCTACCCGGGCAACGAAACCTGGTTCGACGGATGGGTATGTAATTCCAGTACGGCGCCTTTCGCCAACAGCACTGGCGACTGCACCACTCTCCCGGTCTTCTGATCGGACAAATGAAGGGGGGAGGCTTTCGTCTTGCGCGAAGGCCCTCCCCCTTTCGCCTTTCGGGCTCTCAGGCCCGGCAAGTTTCGGGCAGGCGGCCCAACCGTTTTTTGACCAATGCATGAGGGGGTCTTTCACCATGTCCACCGGCAAGCAGCTCGCGGGACTGCTCTTGCTCACCACCGCTTTGTCTTTGCCGCAGATTGCCTTTGCGCAAGATGACGGCGGTACCGACAGCACCAGTGTAGCCCCTGAATCTCAGGACGAAGAATACGAAGACGATTACCAGGAGCCGGATATCTCGATCCCGGGCGGCGGCGAGATCATCGTTACGGGGCGTCGTACGCTCGATGTAACGAGAAGCTCTACGCAGGTCGTCAATGTCCTGAGCAGCGAACAGATCGCACGCACGGGCGAAGGCGACATTGCCGGCGCGCTTGGCCGCGTGACCGGCCTCTCCGTTGTCGGCAACGGCCGCGTTTTTGTGCGCGGCCTTGGTGATCGGTATTCCCTGGCGATGCTGAACGGTCTTCCGTTGCCAAGCCCGGAACCGCTCAGCCGTGTCGTCCCGCTCGACATCTTCCCGACCAATGTCGTGGCATCCTCGCTGGTGCAGAAAACCTATTCCGCCAATTTCCCCGGCGAATTCGGCGGCGGTGTGATCAACCTGACGACGACAGCCGTGCCCGAGGAGGATTTCCTCAAGATAGGCGTCAGCGCTGGCGGCGATACGATGACGACCTTCCAGGACGGTCTCGTCTATTACGGCTCGGACTACGATTGGTTCGGCTTCGACAATGGTAACCGCGATATTCCGTCCAACCTGCAAGCGTTCTTCGACAGCGGGGAAAGGCTCGAAGATACGTCGAACGCGGTGCAGGAAGGCATAGCCGCGCAGATATTCCCGCTCAATCTGGTGACGTTGCAGAAGATGGACGACACGCGGCCGAACTTTTCGGGTTCGGTCACGGGCGGCATGGCTTTCGATGTGGGCGATGCCCGCATGGGCGTGATTGCCACGGCCTCGCTCAAGAACGAATGGCGCACGCGCACCGTCCACAAGCAGCAGGGCAATGCCGACCTGTCGTCGGTCGTCGAAGACTACACCAGCAATGTCACGGACAACAATGTTCTGTTCAATGCCATGCTCGGCGTTGGACTTGAGGTGGGCGAGCACAAGATCCGTTGGACCAACCTGTTCATCCGCGACACGATCAAGCAGTCGTCGCTCACGCTCGGCACGAATGTCAGCCTTGGCGAAACAGGGTTCGACTTCGCCGACCAGAACACAGGCTGGTACGAGCGGCAGCTGATCGATTCCCAGCTCGTCGGTGAATTCAAATTTGCCGATCTGAGTGTCGACTTGCGCGGCGGTTATGCGCAAACCGATCGTGAATCGCCTTACAACGCGAATTTTTCCTATACGCGGACGAATTTCACCGAGGATCCGCTCGGCGAATATTACGTCGCCTATTTCAATCGCCTGAGCGACACGAAGTCGCAGACCGTGTCCTTTGGCGACCTGACCGAGAAGCTTTGGTTCGGCGGTGTCGATCTGTCCTATCCGGTGTTGCCGGATGTGACGGCGACCGTGGGCTACGCCTATAGCAATACCGATCGCTATTCCGTGCAGCGCGAATTTTCACCCTTCATTTCAGGCGATGTCCTGGATGACAGCCTGGTGCCCTATCTCGGTCTCAAGAAGCCGGGGAATATCATCAATGGTGCTTCGCTTGCGGGCTTCAACATCCGCCTGGACGAAACCAGCCAGTTCCCCGCCTTCAACGCGGATCTCGTCATCCACGGGGCCTATGCCAAAGCGCAGGCTCTGCCCTTGTACAATCTGACGCTCGACGTGGGCGTGCGTTATGAAGATGCCGAGCAGACGGTCGAACTCGACCAGACGATCTTCAACACGCCCGTCGCGGGCGCAACGCCCACGCTCAACGCTGAGAGTTATTTCCTCCCTTCGGCTACGGTGACCTGGGAAGCGACGGACGCTCTTCAGCTCCGCCTGTCGGGATCGAAGACCATTGCGCGTCCTCAGTTCCGCGAATTGGTGGAACAGCTCTATTACGATCCGGACGGCAATCGTTCCTATCGCGGCAACCCTTATCTGACGGACAGCGAATTGCTGAACTTCGAGGCGCGCGCCGAATATTATCTCGGCGGAGGCGACCGTGTTAGCCTTGCCGGCTTCTACAAGAAGATCGACAATCCGATCGAGGCGTTCATTACCTCCTCGTCGGGCAAGCTGATCACCAGCTTCGCCAACGCACCTACGGCCGAACTTTACGGTGCAGAGCTCGATTTCCAGTACAATTACGAGCTCTATGATCTTGGCGGCTGGTTCGAAACCAAAGCCCTGGTCCTGCTGGCGAACTACACCTACACGCAATCGAGCATCAGCGTCGTCGATGGCGACATCACACTGGTGCCGCCGGCGGGCGAGGCGGATGCGACGCTGTATTTCACGGATGGCGATCCGCTGACCGGCCAGTCCGATCATGTTGCCAATGTGCAGATCGGCCTGGAGGATCTCGACAAGCTCCAGCAATTCACGATCCTGTTCAACTATGCGAGCAAGCGCGTGACGAGCCGCGGCTTCCAGCGACCTGACGTTGTCGAGGATCCCGGCCTCACAGTCGATTTCGTCGCCCGTGCGGCCATCGATCTCTTCAGCCAGCCTTTCGAATTGAAGTTCGAAGCCCGCAACATCTTCGGGCGCGACAATTTCGAATATCAGGCGAACGATACCAACCGGATCGACATCAACTCCTACGAACGCGGGACAAGCTTCTCGATCGGCGTCTCGACCGAATTCTGATTGCAGTACCACCCACTGAGCCCGGCCGGAGTTCTATCCGGCCGGGTTTTCTTTTTGCGTCTTCTTTTTGCCGGGCAGGGCGAAAGCGGCCGGGGTGCGGCGCCGGTCTGCTTAGAGTTGCGTCAATTCGATCAGGTGGCGTCGAGCACGTAGCCCATTGCATGGACGGTGCGCAGCGGGTTGCCCGCGCCGGATGCGCGAAAGGCGCGTCGCAGGCGGCCGATCCAAACATCCACCGTGCGCGGATCGATCGGCGGGTCCTGTTTGCCCAGGCCTTCGATCATCTCCTGCCGTGAAAGCACCCGGTTCGGGTTCTCCGCCAGAAATCGCAGCAGGCGGAACTCGTTCGGCCGCAGCGGGATCGGCTTGTCAGCCCAGCGGGCCTGCTGCGCGCTGAGATCGATCTTGAGGTCGCCCAGCTCGACCATCTGGGTGGCATGGCGCTGCTGCTGCCGCGATTGCAGGGCGAGCACCCGGTCGAGCACTTTCTGCCTGTCGAGCGGCCCGATAATGTAATCGTCCGCCCCGGCGCGCAGGGCGCGGCGGCGGTCATCCAGGTCATCCTGTTCCAACACGATTGTCACATGTGCGTCGCTTGTCCGCGGGTCGGCCCGCAGGCGCCGGCACATCTCCAGGCCGGAGAGGTCGGGCATGACCCAATCGACGAAGGCCCACATCGGCCCTTCCACCAGCCGGCGCGGTCCGGCGCCATCCATCGTGTTGAAGGTAAAGGTCAAATCGTCATGGACGAAATCGTCCATCGTGTCGCCAATCGGATCTGTCAGGAAAATGTTGACGAGCGGCATCGATACGAACTTCCCCGTTTACGAAGGAAGCAAGTGCCGCGCGGATATGACTCGTTCATGACGAAATCTTCAATAAATGCAGGGCGTGGCGGCCTGCCGGATTGCGCCTATTGCGCAGCGGCAACGGGCCTGCGGGGCGATCGGCTCTCTTTCGGGCAGGCAGGGCGAAATCTTGGGTAAACTCACAAAAACACACGATATGTTAACCCGGCGGCCTGATTGAGCAGCGCGAACATGCATGCAATGCCGAGTGGGAGAGCGATTCCAAAAAGCCGTACCGAAACGCACGATCTGTTGCGGAAAGGCGACATATTCTGATTCATATCGAATGTCGCAGGAACCCGCAGATTTGCGCTGCGTTGTGTCGCATATCGGAATCAGATTTCCACAGCGGAAGGGCCTTGGGATGGAATTTTGTAACAAAAAAAGCAATTTGACGATGGACCTGGAGTCACCGAAAGATTATGAGTGTCTCGAAATAGGTCGCATATTTCAAAGATAAGGCCCGAAAATACGGGTTGGTCGCACAGAGATTTTTGACGTTTGGCCGAGCTGCCGAACGAGTGGAATAGCCCCATTCTTGACGGGGTTTTATGAGGGAGTTGATCAGGATGAACCGCAATCTTCGCCGCTTTCTGACTGCTAGTGTGTCGGTTGGCGCGCTCGCGGCAGTGCCAGGCAACGCTGCTACGACGACCACCGAGGTGGCCGATCCGGGCACGCAGAACGGTTTCGATCAGAGTTTTTCTGACGACACGGTGGATATCACGCTGGTCCTCTCTGAGGACGGTGACGATTTCATGTACGGTGTCACCGCTACTGCGGATGGCCTCGCTTCGGCTGTCGTTTCTTCGACGACGGATCCCAATGGCGGTCTGTTTGATCAAACCGCAACCGCAACGGCAGGTGCTGCGTCGGTGTTGATCTCCAATGTGGGATCCGCTGCGATTGCTGCTGTGGCGACGGCGAGTGGCGCGGGTGTGCAGACGGCAGAGGCCTCGATTAGTGGTTCCGCTGTCGAACAATACGCATATGCTTCGTCTGCTTCGGGTGTCGCTTCGGCGAGCTTCACGAACGATGGTGTGCTAAACGTATTGGCTTCGGGCAACGCGATTTCGACGGGTGCGACCGCGAATGCCGAAGCTAGCGTTGATTACGGCCTCTATCAAAGCGGTACCGCTGGAGCGAGCGGTGACGTCTCCCTGTCCGCAGTGAATAACGGCATGCTGATGGTGTCTGCGGACGCGAATGCAGATGCTGGCACCGTTGCCAATGCGGACGCGGAAGTCAGTGGCGGCATCTACCAGTACTCGGCCGATACTTCATTGAATGCGGTGGATTTGTCCGTCGTCAATGCGGCGGATGCTTCATTGCTGGTGGTGGCTGATGCGAATGCGGTGGGTGCGACCGCGGATGCCTCTGCGGAAGCATCGAGCGCGATTTATCAGTATGTGCATAGCCACGGTTCCGAGGATGTGACGCTGTCCATTGTCAATGATGGTACTGTAGACGCAGCCGCTTTGGCTGTTGCATCTGCGAGCGTTGGAAGTGCTGAGGCTTCGGCTAGCAACAGCTACGCATTTTACCAGTCGGCATCGCATGATGGCGGTACGGGTGATGCTGTGGTTTCGCTTGCCAATGGCGGGTCGATCGAGATCACCGCTGTGGCGGATGCGGATGCGGCAACGAATGCGGATGCGTACGCATATCTCTATGATGGTGTATATCAAGGCGCTTATGCCAGCGATGGCGATGCGTCGGTTTCGCTTGTCAACGAGACGACGGCGACTGCCACGACTGCTGCCTCGCCATCGATTTCGATGCTTGCAAGCGCTAATGCTGCGGGTAGCGAGGCGTCTGCCGAGGCTTCGGTCTCTTCGGCAGTCTATCTGACCGCATCGGCTTATGGCGATGCGTCGGCTAGCATTATGAACGCAGGAACGATTGATATCTCTGCTGTCGCCAATGCAGTGGCGACAGTCGGCGACGCGTCGGCTGGTGCGTCGATCACTGAGGGTGTTTATGTTTCGGTCAGCGCCTACTCAGCTGGCGATGCATCAATCGATATCGTAAATGCGGGCACGCTGAATATTGCCGCGAATGCTCAGGCAACAGGCGCCACTGGCGCTTCTGCCGAGGCTGAGATTAATAGTCAGGCGATGTACCTCTACGCCGATGCATCTGAAGGCGGCAACGCTTCGGTTAATATCGACAATAGCGGCATGATCGAAATCTCCGCCAGTGCAATCGCGGCGGCAGATACAGGGTTCGCAGAAGCTTATGGCGATATGGACAAAGGTGTTGAGGTGTATGCTTACGCCTCTGATTACGGTGATGCGTCAATTTCACTGAATAACAGTGGTACAATTGCTTTCAACGGGTTTGCTCAGGCGAGTGGTGATTCCGCAGAAGCGACTGGGTACGCCACGGAAGGCATGTATTTCTACGCATCTGCTAATACAGCGGGAGCCGTTACCGTCGGCAATGTGTCGATTGATGTCGTCAATTCAGGTGATCTCTCTTTTGTCGCCCAGGGAATTGCGGTGGCCGATTCAGGCGATGCTGACGCGAGCGCATATGCTGAGAGCGCTCTTACCGCAGAAGCGGTCGCCAACAACGGCGATGCAATCATCACCTACGAAAACTCCGGTTCGATTTCGCTTGTTGCCAGTGCGACGGCGACTGGAGGCAATGCTGCCGGCACTGCAGGTGCAGCGGATGCTTCAGCGAGTGCGCAGGGTCTGTACAGACTGGATGCCGCTGCTGCTGACGAAGGCAATGCGACTGCATCTATTGTGAACAGCGGTTCGTTGGTGGCCGACGCAAATGCGCTCGCCAATGCTTCAACCGAAGCGTACGCATCGGCAGAGGCGTCGGGCGGTTACCAGACGGCTGAGGCCAACGACGACCCTGACAAGATGGCGCTCGTCAGCTTCACCAACAGCGGCACTGTAGATATCACTGCGGATGCGACCGCTGTCGGCGGTACGGATGCATCGGCATATGCTTATGCCTACTCCGCGATCGACCAATTGGCTGACGCGGAAGATGGTGCTGACCCGAGCGGCGGTGCAAGTGCGCTTGTCACCAACTCCGGCACCATCAATATGGCTGCACACGCAAATGCAACCGGTGGATCATTCGGTTATGCTACGGCGACCGTTTATGGCGGCTCGCAAGAAGCCTACGCTGACGATGCCGACGCAGTTGCGTCCTTCGTGAACGATGGCACTTTCAGCCTTGAAGCTATCGCCAACGCAGTGGGCGGCACGGACGCAGAAGCGTCTGCTGAAGGTTACATCCTCGAGCAATACGCCGCTGTAACCAATGACCTTGTTGCCGATGCAAACGTGTCGTTCATCAATTCTGGTTCCGTGTCACTGAATGTCGTTGCTAACGCTGCCGGTGGAACGGGTACTACGGATGGTGCTGATGCAACTGCCTCTGCATACGGTCTTTACCAGCAAGCTACCGGTTCTCTTGTCGAATTCGACAATTCCGGAACTTTCGCAATCCTCGCCGATGCAAGCGCAGTTGCGGCCACTTCGGGTGAAGCATCTGCCTTGGCGACGGGTGTTTCGCAGAGTGCGAATGGAACTGGGACGGTCACTGCAAGCTTTGTGAATGCAGGAACGTTCTCGGTGACCGCATCCGCCAATGGCTCCGGCACAAGTGCTTCTGGTTCTGCAGATGTCAATGCAACCGCACTGGGTGTATCGCAGTCTGCTAGCGGGGCGGTCGAACTCGTTTCGTTCGACAATAGCGGTGCATTCGACGTCCATGCAGTTGCAGTCGCGGCAGGCGGAACGGCCGGATCGGCAGACGCATCCGCAAGTGCTCTTGGCTATGCAATTAGCGATGATTTCGATCTGGATGTCACCAATTCCGGTTCGATGTCAGTCTCTGCGATGGCTACTGGCGTGAATGACGTTGCGGCCAACGCAACCGCCATTCAGGCGATCTCAACCGGTGCTTCAATCGGTGGCACGGTCACCAATGCTGGAACGCTCTCGGCTGTTGCAGTGGTAGTTGGTGGAACCGGCTCTGACACGGGCGGTGGTATCCTGACCGGTGTCGACAGTGCGAATGCCGTCGGTATTCATGTCAATGCCGGCCAAAACCTGGCAACAGTGACGAACTCCGGTTCAATCACTGCCATGGCTTGGAACGACGGCGCTACGGCGACGGCAACCCCCGGTCTGGCGACGCTTGAACCAGTGATGGCGACAGGTATCCTGTTTTCTAACCAGGGTGCGACGACAGCCACGGGAACTGCCGTGATTGAGAACTCAGGTTCGATCATGGCTGCGGTTAGCCTGGACAATGGTGCAACGCTGCAACTGGGTAACGCCATCAACGTTCAAGAGGCGCCGAATGCTGTTGACATCAACCTGCTTGGTGGTGGCGACATCTACGGCAACATCGAGATCTCTGCTGACGACGCAGTGACCGTTTCGGGTGGCGAGACTTCGTTCGAAGGTATCGTCAATCCTGATATGGTGCTCGAAGGCAGCGTCTCGATCGCGGCGGACGGCACTTTGTTCCTTCGCGATAATCCGGAGAGTGCTGCGACCTATGACGGAGCTGCGAAGGTCTACGCTGACAGCTTCGACATAGCGCCTGATGGAACTCTGGCACTTGAACTGACGAGCTACTCTGACTCGACAGTTTCTGCAGCCAGCGACTATCCGCAGGTCGAAGCCAATACGGTTGACGTCACGGATGCCCTGTTGGTTGTTCGTCCAGACTCCGAAACCGGTCTCTATGATAACGATTACTACTTCGAAGATGTGGTAACGGCGAATGTCGAAGGTGTGGGCCAGTTTGTTAACCCGACTACCAATTCGCTGCTGATGGATCTGGACGTCATCTACGGTGCTTCGTGGGATGATGCTCTGGATGCTACGGACGATACGATCGATCTCGCCATTTCCCGCGTTGCCTTTGATGATAGCCGCTTCGGTCTGACGCCTAATCAGGCAAATGCCGCAACCGGTATCGAAGGTGTCTATGCACCTAGTCTGACTGGTGACTTTGCCGACTTGGTCGGTGAGATGTTCACTCTGACTGATGCCGCTGACTACACCTCGGCACTGTCGAACCTGCACGGTGCGCAGTACGCGACCTATCTCACCTCGCTGGGTTGGATGGGCAGCCGCTTCAACGGTGTCCTTCAGGACATGGGTGAATGCGCAGCGCTTCAGCTCGACAACGGCATGCTTAGCTGCCGCCGCGAGAACTCGGCAGGTATCTGGGGCACGGTCAACTACGGTGCTGAAGACATCGATACCGATCCGGCTCGGGATGCGACGGGTTACTCCGGTGACCAGTGGTACGCTGCAATCGGTGGTGACTTCACCATTGGCGACGCTGCAGTGATCGGTCTGGGTGTCGGCTACGTGAAGAACGAAGGCGACTTCGATCTCTACAACGGCTCGATCGATGCCGACGGTTACCAGGTTGGTCTGTATGCTTCCTACGATCCGGGCCAGTTCTACTGGAAGGGCGCAGTCAGCTACACCGACATCGGTGGCGACGCTTCCCGCACGGTCACGGTCGGTACTGTTACCGGCACGGCCACTGCGGAAGTGGATGCCAACATCTGGTCCGCCGGTGGCGAACTGGGCTATCGCTTCCCACTGGGTGGCGCGACGCTCACGCCTTATGCTGGCCTCGACTACGTGTCGGCAGAACTCGAAGGCTTCACCGAAACCGGAACCTCGGGCGGCGTGCTGGCTGTCAACGACAGCAAGCTCGACTACCTGACTTCGGAAGCTGGCCTGAAGCTGGCCGGTCAGTTCGGCAACGGCATCGTGCCGGAAGCCAAGGTTGGCTGGCGCCACGAGTTCGAAGGCAATGACGCCAACTTCACTGCATCCTATGCCCTGCAGCCGGGTTCGACCTTCCGGGTCTACGCTCCGGAAACGGGTGACGATGCGATCGTGGCTGGTGTCTCGCTCTCGGCTCCGATCGGAGAGAGCACCTTCGTCAAGGTTGGTTATGAAGGCTGGATGTCCGATGGACAGAATGTCCACTCAGGCTTCCTGACGCTGCGGCATGAGTTCGGTGGGGAGACTGCTCCTCCGCCGCCTCCCCCGCCGCCCCCGCCCCCGCCGCCGCCTCCGCCTCCGCCGCCCCCACCGCCGCCGCCGCCTGCGCCGGTGTGCAACAAGGGACCGTACATCGTGTTCTTTGACTGGGATTCGTCGGATATTACGCCGGAAGCGGCAACGATCCTGGACAACGCGGTAACGGCCTACGGCAATTGCGAGAGCGTTCCGATCATGCTGGCAGGTTATGCCGACCGTTCGGGCAGCCCCGCTTATAACGTGGCACTTTCCGAACGCCGGAATGACTCGGTCGAGACCTATCTCACCGGCAAGGGAATTCCGGAAACGGCGATCTCCAGCGAGGCATTCGGTGAAGAAAACCCGCGCGTTCCCACCGCAGACGGTGTGCGCGAGCTTCAGAACCGCCGCGTGGAAATCACCTACGGACCTGGTTCGGGCAACTAAGGTTGCTTGGCCAGCCGGAAGGCTGACTTAAACGAAAGGCCCGGAGGGAAACCTCCGGGCCTTTTGCTTTGTCGATTGGTTCGCTGAGAGTTAGCAAGGCGATGCTGTGGCCTGGCTCTTGCCAAGTTGAGCGATGAAGTTTGCGGGGCAGGGCTGCACGCGATCTAGTTGGAGTTAGGACGCGCGTGGCTGCGCTTCAGGCTAGCAGGCCCAAATCGAGTATTTCGCTGACATTGTCGATTACGCGGTGCGGCCGGCGGATCTGTTCAGTCTGAGCCCATTCATCGAGGTTCGTCGTCCCGGTCGTCACTCCGACGCCAATTGCGCCGCCTAGCCGGGCCATTTCAGTTTCGACTTTCGGGTCGTCTCCCAGGACCATGACTTCATGCAAGTCGACGCCGAGTTTGTCCGCGATGAACTGCATGGCATGGAGCGAAGGCTTTCCGGTTACTTCGGGTTCCTGTGCAGTCACTCGGGCGATTGCGCCGCAAATGGCACAGCTGAACCCGAATGAACGGCCGGTCTGCGTCGCGAAAAAGGGCACGTCCGAGGCGGTGAAGAAGGCACCGCCATTCAGCACGGCTTCCGCAGCAGCATGGATGTCTTCCATTGTGCAATCGGGATTCCACGCGACGTAGATTGCGGGTGCATTCTGGGCGCTTGGTTCTCCGGGTAGGCAAGTTGAAACGCCCAATTCTTCCAGAGCGTCACGGACGCCTTGCGTGCCTAGAACCATGACCTTTTCGAAACCGCGTTGGCGGAAGACTTCCGCAGCGACACTGTTTGGGGTGAATAGATCGCTATCCTCGATCGGAAGGCCCAGGGCGTGCAAGCGGGGGGCCTGGCTCGCAGCGGGATAGGCGCTGCCATTGGTGAGCGCCAAGAATGGGATCCCGCGTTCTTTGAGTTCAGTCAGTGTTTCGACTGCGCCGGGCAGCACCCGGTACTCGCCGAGTTCGCGGTTGCTGAGGATCAATGTCCCGTCGAGGTCGAACATGACGCCGCGCGCCTTGCCGGCGGGTTCGTCGAATTGAGGATGGATCATGGCTTATGCTTCCAGCTCGAGCCGGAAGCCTTCCTTTTCTATTTCGATGTGGTCGACGTTCTGGCGCTTCAGCACATCGCGAAGCAGGTTCATCACAGGCGCTATCTCCGGATCGTAGTGGCGCGGTGCGGGCCCAGCATCTTGCATCGCGTCGACGAGATTGGCGGGCATGGTAGCGCGCAGGAGAAACTCTTCATCGGATAGGTTCGCGCCTATTCGTTTTCTCAGCGAAGCGAGATCGCCCATGCCGGTTTCTGCATCCAATTCCTTTGTGCGGGGATTGGCCATGATCCTGTCCATGACTTCCGGGTCGATCGGTGCGTTGGGGCGGCCGAACTTGCCGAGCGCGAAGCGGATGATCTCGTCCGGAATGACGCCGTAGCGTTCCTTGCCGGTCACATTCATGACGGCCTGGGTCTGCAGCATCTGGGCGAAGGGTGTCATAACGATCGGCCAGCCCAGCTCTTCGCGTACGCGCCCGAGTTCCTCGATCACTGCGCCTTCGAGATGCGGAACGCGCTGGTCGGCAAGGTGGCGGCGCATGGTGCCCACCATTCCCCCGGGAAGGTTGTGATGGAAATAGGCGGCATCGAACGCCATGGGATGGCCGGTGGGAAGCCCCTCCGCCTCTGCCAGATCGCTGAAATAGCGGCAGACCCGGGCCACAGCCTCGTCGTCCACTTGCACTTCGTGGCCCATCGCCCTCAGATTGCCGATCATCCGCTGGATGGGAGGATTGGATGTGCCGTCGGCCGCACCGCCGCTGGCGCATTGCAGAGCCGAGATGCCGAGCTCCGCTCCTTCGAGATAGGCCTGCTCGGCCAGACCGATCGTGCAGTGAGAATGGAGTTCCAGCGGCTTGTCGCCGATCTCGGCCGTGATCGCGGGGATCAGCGTGCGTGCGCGGCGGCTCGTCAGCAAGCCGCCCGGATCCTTGATATAGAGCGCATCGATATCGGGGCTGGCGGCCATAACCCGCGCCGCTTCGGCATAGTGGGCATCGTCATGGATCGGGCTGATCGAGTAAACGAGCGCGCCGATGACTTCCTCTCCGCCGGCGCGCTTCACCATGCGCGCAACCTCTGCATTGGAGGCGGCGTCGTTCATCGGGTCGGCCAGGGCGAAACGGCGAATGCCGTTGGTCGCCAATGTGCGGAAGGCCAGCTCCATGAATTCTGGGCTCGCGGTTTCCCAAGCGATGAAGCGGAAGCCGGTGGAAAGGAATTGCAGCGGCGTATCGGGGCAAGCCTGCGCCATGCCGCGAATGCGCTCCCACGGGTCTTCCTGCTTGTAGCGGACGGCCACGCCCATATGCGTGCTGGTCGTGAAGTCGATGGCCTTGAAGCCGCATTCCTCCATCACCGGTGCAATGGTCAGCGTCTTGGCCGTATCGACGCCGAGCGCGCCCCACAGGCACTGATTGCCGTCCCTGAGGGAAGTCTCGACCAGCTGGATCGTCGCCATTCCTAGCCTCCCGTCCTGACGCGGATCAGGGGCTGATCCTGCTCCACTGCGGAGCCATTCTCCGCCAGCAGGGCTACGACGGTTCCCGAAACGCCGGCGCGGATCGGGTTCATCAGCTTCATGACCTCGATGATGCCGATCGTGGTATCTTCCGTCACCTTGTCGCCGGGCTGGACGAAAGGCGGATCGCCGGGGCGGGGGGCTTGATAGAAATTGCCGAGCAGCGGCGCGGGCACGTCGACTTCTCCGGCACCGGCCTCAGCGCTCGCGGCGGTACCGGATGCAGATGCCTGCTCCGGCGCATCTGCGGGGTGGCCAATGTCGACCGTCTCTGCGCCGGTTTCCTCCTCGTCATAGGCAAAGTGTCTGCCGGGTCCGCCTCTGCTGATCCGCAGCTTGAAGTCGCCGATTTCCAGCTTGAGCTGGGAGAAATGGGATTCGTCGAGCAGCCGCGTGATCTCGGCGATGTCCTTGGCCGAAAGGATCATCTCTTGCCCCCGAAGATGGTCATCACATGCTTTAGCGGATCCGCCTCCGGCTTCTTCACCGGCACAGTATCCTTGGCCGACCACACCGTTTCCGGCCGACTCTGCAGCAGCAGGATCTGACCCTGCTTGTCCAGGGCCCACTCAATGTCCTGCGGTTTGCCGTAATGCCGCTCTATCTTGCGGCCGACATCGCGCAGCGCCTGCAGCTCGTCATCGGAAAGGCAGGGCGCGCTGCGCTTGTCTGCGGGGAGCTCCACTTCCTCGATCCCGCCGCCTTGCGCGGGGATCTGCTGGGCGTGCTTGTCGGAGATATCGCGCACCGAAATCTCGCCCGTGATCTTGCCGATCACCCAGCGGTCGGGCGTGACTTCGCCCGATACGACTGCGGAGCCCAGGCCCCAGGCGCCCTCTATGGTGATCACCGATTTGTCGCCGCTGGTCGGGCTGCGGGTGAACATCACCCCGGCGGTGCGCGCATCCACCATTTGCTGCACCACCACGCCCATCGCCCCGCCTTCTTCGGGCAGGCCGTGCTTCAGCCTGTAGGTGATGCTTTCGACTGAATAGAGACTGCCCCAGCATTCGCGCACGCGGTGGATCATGTCCTGCGCGGAGAGCACCCACAGGAAAGTATCCTGCAGCCCGGCAAAGCTTGCATCGTCGGCATCTTCGGTGGTGGCGGAGCTGCGCACAGCGACCGGCTCGCCCCCATTGCACAGCTCGCCATAGGCTTCGGCCATTGCCAGTTCGAGCTCGGGCGGCATCGGCTCTTCTTCTACGCGCGCGCGCAACTCGCGCGAAAGCGCGGTAATGGCGTCCATGTCGCCTTGTTTCAGCGCTTCGACCTTGCTGCGCACCGGTTCGCGCGCTTCCAGCACGGAGAGAAACTGTTCGAAGGCATGGGTGGTGACGACGAAGCCGGGCGGCACATCGATGCCCGCCTGGGTAAGTTCGCCCAGACTGGCGCCTTTGCCGCCCACGCTCGGGCGGTCCGCAATGCCGACTTCGGAGAACCAGGATATGGAACTGCTCATGCCTCAGGCGTCCTCGAGCACGGGTTCGTCTTCCAGGATCGTCACGGTTCCGCGCCCGCCATCGACCCGGATGCGCTGGCCATCCTTGATCTTCTGCGTG
>JAUIFP010000021.1 GCA_030430365.1 Alphaproteobacteria bacterium
CCGCCTTGCTGGAACGGATATCTACTAGCCGGATTTCGCATGAGCGGACGTTCGGCATTGCATTTCCCGCAGTGCGCTTCGTTGAATCCGGCGATATCGGCAGCCTGGAATACCGCGTGAGCATTCATGGGACGAGCTATGCCACCGGCCAGCTGCACCCGGACAGGATGATGGCGATCGCGCAGGCAGGCGACGCGCCGAAGCTGGCGGGCATTGCTGGACGGGATCCGACATTCGGCATCGACGCGATCTGGATCGAACAGGGGCTGGCTAAGGAGGCGGAGGATGCTGGCTATAGCGTGATCGATCCCGAAACGGTGATGATCACGCATTTCAATGAGACGGTTCGGGCCGAGGTAGCGACTTTGCTCACACGCGTGGTGACAGCCGATCTGCTCGACCAGCTCAGGGACAGGCAGCCGGGCCTGATCGAGGAACTGATCCCCAATCTCATGAGCGTGTCCGACGTCCAGCGCATTCTGCAGAACCTGCTGCGTGAACGCGTCTCGATCGCCAATCTGGATCTCATCATGGAGACGCTGGTGGATGCGGCGCGGCAGGAGCGCGATCCGGCCGAACTGACGGAGAAGGTTCGACAGGCGCTCAGTACCGCGATCTGCAACGGACTGCGCGGGCAGAACCAGCATCTTTCGGTACTCAGCCTCGATCCCAGGCTTGAAAACCAAATCCTTTCTGCTTCGGCGGCTCCGGAAGCTTCCGCACTGGGCATGGAACCAAGGCTGGCGGAGCAATTGCTGCGCAAACTGGCGCCGTTGGCAGAGTCCATGTTGCGGCAGGGCAGGGCACCCGTGCTGCTCTGCGCTGGTCCGATCCGCCGGATCCTGGTGAAGCTCACCCAGCGATCGATTCCGCAGCTATCGGTTCTTTCGGTCGACGAGGTCCCGATGCGGGTCTCGCTCCAATCCTTCGACGTGGTAAAGGTGGATGGGTGACGCAGGACGAACTGCATAACCGCATGGAGAGATTGCTCGCATTTCTGGAGCAGGATCCGGACAATCCCGCATTGCTCCGCGATGCGGCAGAGGTCGCGTTGGATGCGGGGGAGCCCCAGCAAGCGAAGGAGTTGTTCTCTCGCTTGCGGGATGCCGGCAATCTGACAGAGGCGGACAGCAACCTCTGGGCTATTGCCGCAATGCGCAGCGGGGAACCGCAAATGGCGGCCCGGACGTTTGAAAGCCTACTTGAGCAGCAGCCGGGCAATCACGCGCTCGCTTTCAATCTTGCCTGGTCTCGCATGCTTGCAGGGGATCTGGTCGGCGCGCGGGAGGCATTGTCCCGAGAAGCGGTTGAGGCTCTGCCGCAGGCGGCCCAATTGGAAGTGCAATTGCTGCACCGGAGCGGGGAGTTCGATGCTGCGGCCGAACGTGCAAAGGAACATCTCGCGCGGCATGGCGACTACCCACCCTTACTCGCGGCCGTATCGACGCTGGCTATGGATCTGGAGGATCTGTCGCTGGCCCGCGATTGTGCGCAAAAGGCGGGAGCGCACCCTGAAGCGCTGACTACGCTGGGTACACTTGCCTTGGACGAACAGGAGCCCGAACTTGCGCGGGCAATGTTCGAAAAATCGCTCGCGTCGGACCAGAGCTCGCCGCGCGCCTGGGTCGGGCTCGGCCTGGCGGAACTTGCGCGGGGCAACAGCGCACAGGCCGGCGAACATATTGACAAAGGTGCGGCACTCTTTGGCAGCCATCTTGGAAGCTGGATTGCTGCGGGTTGGGCCTGGCTGCTTGCTGGCGATGCTGGCAAGGCGCGCGACCGCTTCGAGCATGCAATCAGGATCGATGAAAATTTCGCCGAGGCCCAAGGTTCGCTGGCAGTAGTCGAAGCACTTGAAGGGCAGATCGAGGCGGCTCAACGCCGCGCCGAAATTGCTGTTCGGCTGGATAAGCAAAGCTTCGCCGCTGCCTTTGCGCGCATATTGATCAGCAGCGCTGGCGGAGACCATGAGGCCGCACAGCGGATCGCGGAGATTGCACTAAGCCGCCCAATCGATTCCCAGGGCCAGACAATTGCCGATGCGATCGCTCGCCTGGCGCGTTAGCCATTCTGCGAAATCCGATCGCGCCTCATTCATTTACCGCTTTGAGCGGCGAATACCTGCCTTTGCCATTGCCGCAATCGGATCGATTGCTGGATTGCCGGAATGTTCCACCGCCGGATCGGTCATAAAGTTGGCGGCCATTGCACTGGCCCCCAGGGTTGAGACGCAATATTGCTCTTCAGCCATAACCTCCGAACCACGCATCATCGCCTTCAGTACATTCACGGCAGCATCGCACACCGCGCCGACACGTTGGCCCCGACTGGGGTTGGATGCCACCACCAGCGTTCGCGTCAGAAATGGATCGCAGATACGCACAGCCTTGAGTGCGCCGGACTGAATAAGTTTGCCTATCGCGCATGTCTCCAGCGCTTCATTGCGCCCGACCGGAGCGACCAAATAGCCGGCCCCGGATTCCAGCAGCAGTTGTATTCCCCTTGGCGAATTGACCTCGGCTTCCACCATCAATGAAATACCTTTCGCCGCGGCCAGTGAATTAACGGTCGTTCTCAGCAGGCTGGGCTCCGATCGGATCAGCAACGGCAGATCTTCCAGTTCTCTGAACAGGACTTCCGATCGATTGAGGAAAGGATCATTCGCTGGCCCGACAAGGCAGATGTCATAGACGCAGATCGGCTCGTCCCTAGGTCCGACCGTGGATCCGTTGCGCAAGAAAACGGCGACATCGATTTCGCTGCGGTCCAGCGCGCTGTCGATTTCGCTGCTTTCCCCGTCATCAAACTGCAGGCGTATCAGAGGATGGTCTTTCTTCACCTGCGTGAACAGCCGGGTCACAAATCTGTCTGAAACGCTTGTCGAGACTCGAATCTTCACTCCGCCGCCCATTGTCAGCGGCGAAGTTGCTGCATTGTCCACCATCCGATCGAGGATGCCGGTCATCTCCAGGACAAGCGGCAGGATCCGTTCCCCCAGTTCGGTGGGGACGACGCCGCGCCCGTTCCGGTAAAAGATTCGTCCGCCGAATTCACGTTCGAAATCGGCCAAGGACCTGCTTACGAAGGTCTGCGATTTATTGAGGCGCATGGCCGCCTTGCTCAGGCTTCCGGCGCTTTGAATTTCTAGTACGACCCTTAACTGGACGAAGTCCATAGGCCTGTAACCTCTCCAAAACCTCCAGCCTTTTTCTGGTCAGGCGTGGAGCACCGCGGAAAGATTTAGTCCGCTTTTCTGTCAATGCATAGTGGAATTCTTCAGCATGCCGTCTTTCGGCCATTTGATGCCGTAAAGTTCTACCCGGCAATTCTGCCATTCATGTTCACCGCCGACCGAATGATTATCAGATGAAGAATAAGCCGGACTGTCATGTCCTGCGATTTTTGAAGCGAGAAGCAGTTCCGCGATTTTTTTTGAACCAGAAAGTTACCGGTACCAAACCGGATGGTGGATGCAGCAGGTTTCATGTGCACCACCGTGAATGGGAAGTTTTAACGGGGAGAGGACACGTGAAATCGAACGCAATTGGGTTGCTGGGCCGTAGCTCGGCATTTGCTTTGGCATTGGCTGCCCTTGCACCGGCATCGCAAGCTTGGGCGCAGGAGGATGAAGCATTGCCCGCTGAGGCCGATGCAGGCCGCAGTCAGGAAGAAACGATCGTGGTGACCGGTTCGCGCATTGCGCGATCCACCTTCACTTCGACGACACCGGTCACGGTGATTGGCGCCGACACGATCGCAGCCCTTGGCCAGGTCAACATCGGTGAAACGCTGCAGATGCTGCCGCAGAACGTGGCGACCGTTTCCGATACCAATGTCGGCCTTGCCGCAAATACGGTTCAGGTTAACATCGGCGCGCAAATCGCCAACCTTCGCGGCCTCAACCCGCGCAATGGCGTGCGCACTCTGACTCTTGTGGACACGCGGCGCCATGTGCCTTCGACCACTGGCGGCGGCGTCGACATGAACCTGATTCCGTCGATCCTGGTGCAGAATGTCGAAACGGTGACCGGCGGCGCATCGGCGGCCTACGGTACCGACGCGCTTGTGGGCGTCGTCAATATCATCCTCGACAAGCAGTTGCAGGGTATCAAGGCCCAGATCGACTACGGTGAAACCTTCCGCAGTGACGGCACAAACTTCCACGCTGCTCTGGCCTATGGAACGGACTTCGCCGACGGCCGTGGACACTTCATCATTGGCGGCGAATATCAGGACTCGGGCGAAGTCGGTGATTGCGTCTATGTCCGCGAATGGTGCGCACGCTCGCCCGATACGTTCCTCAACGAACAGTATAATCAGCCGGGAACGACCCATTTTGGCGAGCCGCATTACATTCGCGGCAATGACGGCGCCTATACCAACTACAGCCTCACGGGCGTGCTGCGCGGAACCACATCTGGCCGCGTGAACGACACGCAGTTGCGCAATATCACCTTCACTGAAGACGGGTCGCGCGCGCTGGATTTCGATCCCGGCGAATACACTCAGGGAATTGGCTTCTTCAGCCGTCAGGGCGGCACTTGCACGCTTGATTGTTCGCTCTGGTCCGAAGTTCAATTGAAGCCGGAAGTTGAGCGCTCCTCGATATTTGCGCATGCGGACTATGAATTCTCGTCGAGCCTCAAGGCAACGTTTGAAGCCTCTTACGCAAAGCGTAAGTCGAGCGTGAAGGGTCTATCGCTCGGGCCATCTTCCGGGCATCCGATCCGCGCAGACAACGCCTATCTTGCGGACGTCGTAATCTTCGATCGTTCAACCGGGCAGGATATTCTCCTGACCGACTTCATCGACAGCACGCGCACGGGTGGCTTTATCATCGGATTTACGCCCAATCCCGATCCAGACGGCGCCCCAATTCCGATCTACGATCCTGTCAGGCCAGGCGTCGGCGGCTCGAGCGCGACGGAATTGAATACGTCGCAAGCGCCGGGTGTCGACAATCTGCCGCTGTTCATCGGCAAGCACATGCATGATGCTATTGGCGCTCGCAACAATACCAAGACCGATCTGGAAACCTATCGGATCATGGCCGGCCTGGAAGGGGAGTTCGAGCTCTTCGGGAATAGCTGGAACTGGGATGCCTACTACCAGTACGGCAAGACCACGCAGAACCTCCAGATTGAAGGCAACCGCATCAACGAATACTTCGCCGCCGCGATCGACGCAGTCGACGAAGGTATGATGCGGACGATGCAGCAGGACATCAACGGCAACTGGATCCCCGGCAGCGGAACGCCCAACGGCAATATCGTCTGTCGCGGCACTCTACTTGGCCCGGGCCCCAATCCCGTTGCAACGCCCAACACGTCGCAGCCTGCCAGCTGGTTCCAGCATTGGAACCTGCCTTATGCGGACGGGTGTAAGCCACTCGCACTGATCGGCAACGAATACGATCCGGAGGCGATCGCCTACGTCTATCGCACCGCGCAAGAAGACTTTGACTATGAACAGCATGTCTTCGCATTCAATCTGGGCGGTGATCTTTTCGAAGGCTGGGCCGGACCAATCGCACTGGCTGTCGGCGGTGAATATCGCTTTGAAACAGGCTCTGCTGTCCATGAGACACTGGGCGGCGGCATCCAGTTCCCGGTCGATGCTTTCGGCAACGACTATGGCGGCGATTTGAAGATCCTCGAAGGTTATGTGGAAGCCAACATTCCGTTGCTGCGCGATATTCCTCTGGTCCAATATCTGGAACTCAATGGGGCATTCCGTCGCACAGAACAGACCAACACCAGCGGGACGACCGACGAATCGAAAGATCTGGGTTTCAACACCTGGAAGCTCTCGGGCAATTGGGAAGTCACGGACTGGCTGCGCTTCCGCGCTACCCGTTCGCGCGACGTTCGTGCGGCTTCCTTCGTCGATCTCTACTACAACCTGGGCAAGACGAACTACGGTCCGCCGACGGGCCGTGTGAATAACCCCTGGGCATCCGGGGACATCACTGGCCTCGATGACTTCGTCGAAATCCTCTATCCGCCAAACTTCACACTGAAGCCGGAAGTGGGCGACACGTTCACTGCGGGCGTGGTGCTGCAGCCGGGCGGTCCGCTCGAAGGCTTGCGCGTCTCGGTCGACTATTACGACATCCAGATCAAGGATGCGATCGTGGTGCTCACCGCACAGGAAACGGTGAATGCATGCTATGTCGCGGAATTGGCCTGTGACGCGTTGTTCACGGATCTCAATGGCGGCGGTCAGTCTTACGCAGACCTATCCGATGCAGAGCGACTCGCACTTGGCGCACTCGCAAAAGCGAATAGCGGCGCGGCCGGTGCTGGCATCGAATCCATCCGTCGCGGCAATGCCAATGTTGGCAAGTTCAAAACGAGTGGCGTCGACGTAGAGGCGATGTATGTGCTGCCGCTCAACAAGCTGGGTGACACCATGCCCGGTACGGTCACGTTCCGCGGCCTGGCAACGATCACCAATGAGATGGTAGTTGATCTGCTCGGTACGGGGGCAACGGAAACCGATTACATCAATCAGACGGGCGGTACGGCCTTCGGTGGCTTTGCAGCTCCGCCGGATTACGTCCTGACCGGCTACCTGACCTACGATGTGGGCGGTTTCTCGATCACGGGCGACATCAGGTACATTCCGGAAGGTATCTACGATATCCGCCGGTGCGATGTCAGTCGCGGTGAATGTGATGCCTCCGATGTCAACGGGATCAACAACAACTACGTTGAATCGCGGACCTACGTTGGACTGTCGACCTCGTACAAGTTCGGCCTGTTCGGCTCCAGCGAGGCTGAGGTGTTCCTTTCGATCCGCAACCTGTTCGACAAAGACCCGCCGGCATCGCCTAGCAACGCCTCCGGTTCGGGTGGCCCCGTGCTGGGCAATGGTGGTCCCACCAACCCGGTTTACTACGATACTCTCGGCGCTCGGTGGCGCACGGGTATTCGCATGAGCTTCTAAACTCCCTGCAGGCCCATCCCTGCAGCATCGGGCCGCGGCTTACCTCGCCGCGGCCCTTTTTTTGTGCCGACTATGCGTGAGTTCCCAAGGCCTCAATGACGGGTGAAAGCGTTTGTGGCCGGCTAGACAGGAATGCCTTCCCGACAACTCGCAGACGAAGCTTACAGAGCCGCCTCGTAGATGGCCTGTGCGTCCGCCTCGGTCACCTCGCGCGGGTTGCGCATCAGGAGTCGCTGCACTGTAATCGCAGCCGCTGCCATGTGCGGTATAGTGTTGGAACTTATACCGAAAGCAGAAAGATGACGCTCAATGCCGATTGCGGCAGACAGCCGCTCGATTTCTTCTATTCCCTTCAGGGCGTCCGCCTTGGCGTCGCCGCTCCCGCCTTTGTCCATGGCCACCGCGATCCGCGCGTAGCGTTCCGGCGCGGCTTCCAGATTGAAGCGCAGGACATGTGGCAGCAGTAGCGAGTTGGCAACGCCGTGGGCGATATGAAACTCGCCTCCCAGCGGATAGGCAAGGGCGTGGACCGCGCCAGTATTGACCGGGCCGAGGCATTGACCGCCCAGATGGCTTGCGCGCAGCATGCCTTCGCGCGCTTCCATGTCGTCGCCATTGGCGCAGGCACGCTCGATATAACGGGCGATCAGAGATATCCCTTCCAGGGCCCAACCATCGACGGCGGGATGGGAGAAGCGGTTGGCATAAGCTTCGATGCAATGGGTCAGCGCATCGATGCCGGTTGCTGCAGTTACGCTGCGCGGCATCGAGCGTGTCAGTGCGGGATCGAGATAGGCGCAGTCGGGCACGATATGCGGGCTGACCACGCCTTTCTTGAGTAGCGCCTCCGTATCCTCGACGATGGCGATCGGCGTCGCCTCGCTGCCCGTGCCAGCCGTTGTGGGAATGCAGGCGAGCGCGAACGAACGGCCCTGCAGCAGATCCGTGCCGACAACTTCGCTGAGCGTTTGCTTTCCGTCGCTGAGCGCGGAGATCAGCTTGGCCAGATCCATGGCAGTGCCGCCCCCGAAGCCGACAACCGCGTCGGCCTGGACGTCCCGTGCAGCAGCGATGCCGTCATCGAGCTCGGCGATGGTCGGTTCACCGTCGCCTGTCTCCCAAATCGTGGAGGCCAGTCCAGCGGCGGCGAGCGCATCTTCCAGCCCTTCGCACATTGCGCGGATCGGCCGCCCGGTGACGATCAGCACGCGCTTGCAGCCCATAGCAGCGAGATCGGTGGCACATTCGGCAGCGACGCCCGCGCCAAGGCGCACGGTTTTGACGTTGTGCAGGGTCAGTGTCGCAGGTGTGCTCAAAATATCGTTTCCTCATTCTGGCGGCTGATTTTGCCGCGCCTCGATTGCCCGCAGGCTCAGTCTTGCACTGCCAGGTGGGTGAGCGTGGAGAAGTCGTAAATCAGCTCAACGCCGCCGCGCAGCTGTGTGACGAGCACAGCCACGACATCTTCTTTCGGGTCGACGTAAAAGTGCGTCGCGCCGGCTCCCGACCAGCCGAACTGTCCCTTGGAAAGCGGAAAACCATATTGCGCTGGGTCGGTCACGACTTCCACGCCTAGGCCGTAGCCTCGCCCGACAAAGTCGCCCGCCTGAACGCCTTGGGGCAGATGGTTCGTTGCCATGAATTCAACCGTTCGCGGCTCCAGCAGCCGCGTGCCGTCAAGCTCGCCCCGATTGAGCAACATCTGCGCGAATTGCAGGTAGTCGCGGGCAGTGGATGACATGCCGCTGCCGCCCAGAATGGTCGAGCCATAGCGCGGCTGATCGTCCCACGGCACGGTCGAGACTTCGCCATTATCTTCCTTGCGGTAGAGCGTGGCGTAATTGTCAGGCCGTTCGACAGGCTGGCCGAAGAAGGTGCTGGGCATATCGAGCGGTTCGAAAATCCGCGTGCGGCAGAATTCAGCAAAGGACATGCCGGAGAAATATTCGACCAGATAGGCCTGCATGTCGTGGGCAAAGCTGTAGACCCATTTTTCGCCCGGCTGATAGATCAGGGGAAAACTGGCCATGCCCTTGGCGAATTCTTCCTGGCTCTTGAGTCGAAGGCCGGTTTCTTCCCAAGTCTGGTTGATTTGGTCGTCGCCGAAATCGCCATAGGAAAATCCGGCAGTATGCCGGAACACATCCTGGATCGTGATCTTGCGCTTGGGCTTCTCCAGGATCGCTTCGCCATTCTCGTCGCGCCCGGCAAACACCATCACGTCTGCGAACTCGGGAATGTAATTCTCTAGCGGATCGGTCAGCTGGAACTTGCCTTCCTCATACAGCATCAGCAGCGCAACGCTCGCCACTGGCTTGGTCATTGAGAACATGCGCACCACAGTGTCGCGTTCCATCGGCTGCTGGGTTTGGCGATCGGCCCAGCCATACACGTCGACATGCGCGATCTTGCCGTGCCGTGCGATCATGGTGACGATGCCGCCAGTCTTCCCGCTATCGACATAGTCGCGCATCTTCGCATCGAGATTTTCCAGCTGGGAAGGCGAGAGGCCCACTTCTTCAGGCGTAGCCGTCGGCCGATCCTTGGCGAGCGCCGGCATTGCGTAAAGGCCGGTCGCCAAGGCTGCCATTGCCGCAAAACGGGCAGCTTTCGCCGCATATTCTGATGGCGCTCTCATCGCTCTTTCCTCCCTGCCTGGCAGTAAAACGGGCCCGGTGCCCTGTACGATACCGGGCCCGTCCCCCCTCATTCTTCGGAGTGCTTCTCAACCCAGTCCAGGACCACTTCGTTGAATTCCTCCGGTTGCTCCCAGTAGGTCGCATGCCCGGCTTCAGCGATCACATGGGTTGTGGCGTTCGGGAACTTCTGCGCGAACAGGCGCTGCATCGCCGGCGGTCCGAACAGGTCGGCATCGCCCGTCAGCAGCAGTACCGGCACTTCCATATTGCCCATGGTTTCCCAGGTCACCGGATCGCCCCAGGACTGCTCGTTATAGATGCCGTTGGGTGTGGCCTGATCGTGCAACTCGGCCCAGGCTTCGGTGCCTTCCGGGTTGCCCGCACGGTAGTTGGGCCCAAGCTCACGCCATTCATGGGGCGGCCCGCCGCTCCCTTCCAGACCGTTGAGCTGCAGGCGGCTGAACATTTCTTCCCACTCCTCTTCCGCCGGAAGCAGGATGGAGTTGCAAAGAGTGAGCGAGTTCAGCCTTTCCTGATGGCTGATGGCGAATGCCGTCGCGGTGACGCCACCTGCCGCGCATCCGACGAGGTGGAATTTCTCCAGCCCGAGCGAATCCACCAGCATCTTCACGTCGCCCGAGGCGCTGCCGGGATTGTCCTGGGGGCCGGGGATCGATTTGTAGGCACCGCGGCGAGAAAGCGCGATAACCCGGTATCCGGCATTGGCGAAGACAGGCTGCTGATATTTCCAGATTTGGCTGGACTGCGACCAGGGATGCAACAGCACGATGACTTCGCCGTCACCGCCCGTATCCCAATACCAAAGCTTTGCATCCGGAATATCCGCATAGCCTTCGAATGCATCCACCTGTTCTGGTACCGGTACCTTTTCCCATACGACAGGAGTTTCCTTGCTCTCGTGATGTGCAGCCTGTGCGCCGGTTGCGGCGCCGCCAAATAGCGCGGCAATACCGATGATCTTTACGATTGTTTTCACGCTCAACTCTCCCAATCTATTTTATTGTCAGGCAACATCGCTGAACCGTGACAAGTGTCAACTTCGAAAAATGTATGCTCTATCGCAGCTGATTTGACTACTCGCTGATCCGCGCGGTTTGCGCTGACTTCGTGCGAAGGACGTGCGCACTGTATCTCTGCCTATCAGCCTTGCTGGCGGGTGTTTCGCAGTGCTGCGGACAGCAAGGTTTTGGCCTTCGCATCCGATGCAATGATGCGGTGGACCTCGTCCGCCAGTTTGCGAAAACGGTGATCGTTCGCGGCATCATCCCCGAATTCGTCCGCCAGAAGCGCGCCGATCAGCGCGCGTGCGAGGTCGTCTTCGCTCAAATCCCCCGATCGGGTGAGGGCTTCGATTCGCTCTGCGGCGGATTTGCGTTGCTGCACCGAGGATCGCGATGTGCGCGCACCGCGGCTGGAGCGATCGGTCTTGGCCATTTGCTGCAATTGCTGCCGCAGCAGCATCAGCGCCTGATCGACATTGGATATACGCGTCATGGCCGGGCTCTCAGCTCTCGCCCGCGGGACGGCTGAACTGGCACAGGAGAATGGAAGTCGCCGATTTGTCCTGCGTGCTTTCCCGAGCGGCCGAGCCATTCGCCTGGCCTGTTCCTGCATTCTCGCACGCAGTAATCAGCATGCGGATATCCTGGTTGAGCGGTTCGTTCTCTAGGTTGGCCTCGATGCCGGCCCCGAGCCTTTCGATTGCCTGGTCGAATTCGTCACGCACCAGATGTGTCAGCCCCTCTACGAAATGACGTAGATAGGCGGTCTCAGGTAGGCGCAAAAGCGGACCCCAGGTGGAGAGTGCCTGATCCACTTCGCCCGATGTCAGCTCGAAAAAGCCGAGTTGGTAGCGGGCGAGGTGAAAGTCCGGCGCAAGATCGACAGTGCGTGAAAGTGCTGCATGCGCCGGCAGCGGATCTTGCCTGCCGGCCAGGATCGATCCGCGCATGAAGTGCAGGCGTGGATCTTGCGGAAACCGTTGCAGAGCGGAGTCGACCGCAGCGAGGTCATCCTCTTCTTCCCGTTCGATCGTTTTCACGAGCGCGGCCATTTCGTCGTCGCTGTAAAGTTCCATTTCGTTCGCTCTCCTAGATGTGCTTGGCGAGCAGGCCCCGCAATCGGTTTAGGGCTGCCCGGTGGATTTGGGAAACGCGCCCCTTGGTCACGCCGAGTACGCCACCGGTCCAGATCGAAGGTTCCCGCAGCAGCAATCGCCTCCAAATTCCGGACCTCCGCATCCAACGTGGCCTGGTCTGACTTGAGCTTTGCCAAAGCCTCGTCGCGGTCGCTCTGAACCGAGGCCAGTTCGGCGGCACTCGCCATCGACCTGAGCGCCAGGAGCCGCTGCAGCCGGCCCAACGGATCGGCGACCAGCCCGCCTTCGCGCAATGAGAAGGAACCGCCGCGAGAATAGAAAAGCTCATCGCCGTCGCGCAGTTGGAGCAGGGCGGGGCCGCTTAACGCGAGATCGAGCGGCTGGCCGGTCTCCTTCAGCTGACCCTGGCGGAAATCGACCTGGGAAATCACGGTGGCGGCGCAGGGCGAATTGCCGCTGCATTGTTCGAGCGTCGACGAAAACGCCGCCTGACGCTTGTAGCCGGGAGTGGACGTGTTGGAGAGGTTGTGTGCAGCAGTCTGCACCCGCATTTCGGATGCCGACAATATGGCACTAGCATAGTCGATGAAGCCCGGCATTTTTCCCTCGATCCCAATGCCTTGGTGCCCCGAACTTCCTCCGCAGGAAGAATCATCGAGCACCTTGGCGCGTCCATTGGATGCTCGATCCGGTGTGTTGTTGGCACGCCCAGTTTGCTCGGAACTGGAGATATTGCGCGCTGGGAACTGAGCTGGATGTACGGGGCTCTGGGGCGCATGCGGTGGCGCGCCGTGCAACTCCGGCAAAGCGGCTGCGCCGGAGCCGACCGGTTTGCCACCGTTTTGGATTATTCGCGGCTAACCCGATTGGAGCCGCCGAAAGGGAAGGGCGCAATTGTTGGCCTTCGGCCGGGGTATGCCTTCCAATTTCGGCAAGCCTCTCCTCCAAGTCAGTCAACGCTCACCCCGGCCTCTCTGGATATGGGATCAAGTCAATTTCGGCGGTCGGTTTGTGGCGAGAGCATTCCTCTTTCATTGTGCAGTCGCCGCAAAATGATGATCATGGCAGCCCCCGGCATTTGGGCGGAATTCCCTTAGCCTTTGCGCCATGGCTGTGGGGCGACATGAGAGTACCGGCTATCTTCGCACAGATAGGGGAAGATGCCGGTCAGGCAATTGGAGAGATCGAATGGGGCGTAATCCTGCAACAGTGAAAAACATGGTCTTCCGGCGGACGCATGCCGTCCTAGCCGTTGCCCTTCTGGCGGGATGTTCCAGCGTTGCCGAGAAGGAACCCGAAGCTGCGCAGCCTGCCGACATTCCAATCGCGGGTGAACGCGTCTTCCCGGAAAGCATTACGGCCGATGCAGCGGGCAATCTCTACGTCGGAAGCCTGACAGGCACGATCTACCGAGCATCTGCCGGGGCGGATGAAGCGACGCCCTGGGCCCAAGTCGAACAGGAGCCTGGCCCGCAATCTCAGTTCGGCGTTCTGGCTGACGACTCGCACGGTCTGCTTTGGACCTGCGTGAACCCCAATCAGTTCAACGATCCGCCGGGATCGGGCCCGTCGACCTTGCAGGCATTCTCGCTCGAAACAGGCGATCTCGCCGCGAAGTACGAATTCCCCGAGGGCGAGCCGACGGCCTGCAACGATATTGCAGTTGCTTCCGATGGCACTGTCTATGCCAGTGAAACGGCTTCCGGCCGCATCTTCACCCTTGCGCCGGGCGCAGAGAGCCTGGAGCTGTTTGCGCAGGAACCGGCGCTGGTGGGCATTGACGGCCTCGCATTTGCCGAGGACGGTACGCTCTACATCAACAATGTCCGGGACAATCTGGTCCAGCGCGTCGAGTTTGACGCCAATGGAGATTATGCCGGGATTGCCACGCTGGAACTGGACGACACGCTGAGTGGGCCGGATGGACTGCGTCCCCTGGGCGGCGGCAGGTTCATCCAGGCGGAAGGGCCCGGCGGACGTGTGGCGATCATCGATATTTCAGGCGACAGCGCCACCGTTACGCCCGTCAAGACGGAGCTGGATTCTTCGCCTGGCGTCACGGCGGTTGGGGGCATCGGTTATGCGACCGAGGGCAAGATCGGATATCTCATCGATCCGGAATTGAGCGGTCAGGATCCCGGCCCCTTCATCATACGCGCCTTCGAACTGCCGCAGGCCGAATGAAACAGCGTAGTCGGAATTGTCAGATTTGCATTCAGGGATGAACGTGATGCCGAATGGGAAACGCGCCGCTGCGCTGATCAGCAGCTTCCTTCTGTTGTTCTCGGGGCTGGTTCTGTCGGCCTGCTCTTCCTCGTCGATCGATGCCTCCGCCCTGGCCGGACCCGATGATGACGAATGGCTGAGCGACGGCCGGACTTATTCTGCCCAGCGCTATTCCCCGCTGACCCAGATCAATGCCGACAATATCGGCGAACTCGGCCTGGCCTGGTATGACGATCTAGACACCTATCGCGGGGTTGAGGCGACGCCGGTCTATGCCGACGGGGTCCTCTACAACACGCTGCCCTGGAACATCACTATCGCATATGACGCCAAGACCGGGGAGCGTCTCTGGACCTTCGATCCCAAGGTCGATCGTTCCAGAGGCCGCCTGGCGTGCTGCGAGCCTGTCTCGCGCGGCCTGGCGCTGTGGAAGAACTCGGTTATCATTGCCACGCTGGATGGCCGGATCGTGGCCATCGACCGCAAGACGGGCGAAGAGCAGTGGAGCACCCAGACCTTCGGCGACGATTACGCCTATACGATCACCGGGGCACCGCGCGTCTTTGACGGCAAAGTCGTGATCGGCCAGTCGGGCGGCGATATGGGCGTGCGCGGCTTCATAATCGCGCTGGACGCCGATACGGGGGAGAAGGTGTGGAAGTTCTTCCTGACGCCGGGCGCCACTCCCGAGCCTGACGGAGAGGCCTCCGATCCGATCATGGACATGATCCGCAAGACCTGGTCGGAAGACGGCTTGTGGAAGGAACTGGGCGGCGGCGCCAATGCCTGGGATTCAATCGCCTACGATCCGGAGCTGGACCTCGTCTATGTCGGCACCGGCAATGGCTCGCCGCTATCCTGGTATCACCGCAGCAATAGCGAGGGAGACAATCTCTTCGTCTGCTCGATCGTGGCGCTGAACGGCAAGGACGGAAGCTATGCCTGGCACTACCAGATGGTGCCGGAAGAAGACTGGGATTTTACCTGCACCAGTTCCATCGTCAGCGCCGAGCTGAACATCGACGGTCAGGACCGCAAGGTGATCATGCAGGCGCCCAAGAACGGCTATTACTACGTGATCGACCGGGCAACGGGCGAACTGATCAGTGCAGAGCCTTATGTGAAGATGAACTGGTCGCTGGGGCTCGACCCCGAAACGGGTCGCCCCAATATCAATCCGGAGGCGCATTACGGTACCGATCCCGCGCTGGTCTATCCCGGCTCTGCCGGTGCGCATAACTGGTTCCCCATGGCGTATAGCCCGCGCACCAAGCTGGCTTATTTCCCTGCCTATGAGTGGGGGATGGTCTTTGCCGTCGATCCCGATTGGGAGCCGAAGCCCATGCGTTCCAACGCCGGGTGGGGCGGCTATACGGGCGATGCGCTGGAAAAGCGGATGGAGCTGACCCAGGAGGCTGCAGAGGTCGAGAATGCGTTTCTCGCCGCCTACGATCCGGTGAAGCAGGAACTCGCCTGGAAAGTCCCTCTGCCACGCCACGGCAATGGCGGCGTGATGGTGACCGCTTCCGATCTCGTATTCGAAGGCACCACAAAGCAGACCTTTGCCGCATTCGATGCGCGGACCGGGAAACAGCTCTGGGAGTTTCCGACGCAAAGCGCGCCCGTAGCAGGCCCCATCACCTATGAATTGGACGGCGAACAATATGTCGCAATCAACGCAGGCTGGGGCGGCGGCGCGGCGCAGGTGGAGCAGGGCCTGGGTATCGAATTGCCGCGATCGTCGGCCAGGTTGCTCGTCTTCAAGCTGGGCGGAACGAAGCAGCTTCCGCCGCTCAAGGCCGAAGAGCCCGTATCGCCCCCGCCGCGGCTGACCGCAAGCGAGGCGGAAGTACGCAAGGGGGCGCAGCTCTACGCCGATACTTGCGCTTTGTGTCACGGGCCCCGGGCTGTCGGCGGGGTCAAGGACTTGCGCCATATGTCGCCTGAAGCGCACGCCGCCTTCAACCAGATCGTGCTGGGCGGAGCCTATGTGGACAAGGGCATGGCCAGCTTCGACGACATCCTCAGCGAGGAGGATGCAGAGGCTATCCACGGCTACCTGATATCGCGCGCAAACGAAGATTGGGGCGCGGACAGATAGGGGGGCAGACTGGTGTTCCGGGCGGCGTTTGAATTGTAAGGACGCCGCCGGATCCGGGCCGCTGTAAACGTTTGCAAATCGTACTGTCCGGATTCTGGACGCGCGCGCGATTTCGCATCCGTGTTTACCCTGAGGAGCAGGCGGCAGATTCCATCTTTTGGAGCAGCCCTCCAGCAGGCTTGCGCTTGGCCGCGTAGCTCCGAAAGGGGCGCTTGGCATGCTCGCGCTGCACGTCAGGCACGCTGCGACATCACTCCGGAATCGAGGATTTCGGCCAATATCTGCTCAAGGGCAGGCAAAGCGCTGCCAAGGGGGCTTCCCTCGTTAATAAAAGTTAATTTCGCGGGCATTCCGCAAACGGCCTGCAGGCCGCACGAAAAACCCTTCATCGGCACAGCCTTAACACCCTGATGCGAATAGTTCTGACGATGGTTAATCGCCTTGAAACCATCGTGGCATCGGGTCCACGGTTTGCTCACTAACCCCGCTTGGTCTGATTCGTGGCACGACTCATCCAGGCGGAAAAATGATCGGGCGCAGGATCAGAAAAGCCATTCGGTTGGCTGGGCATTTCGGAAAAGCACCGAAACCATCTCATCTGATCCTGCTCTGGTTGGATCGCATGCCCCTGTGGGCAAGCGTATGTGGGAAAGACAGTCGATGGATTATCAAGGATCCCGTGAAACGTCCGTTGGGAAGGACACGCAAGGCCTGAGTGAAGACAATGCCGCGGGCCGCGGCGCAGTCTCCGGCCAGATCGTCTATCTCACGCCTGACGCGAACAACCTTGTCGTTCTCCCGCCGGAAGTATTCCTCGATGATCTTCAGGTCGTCGGGCGGGATCTCGTCATCGTCGCGGATGATGGCACGCGCTATGTCATCCAGAACGGTGCAGTGGACGTTCCGCAGCTGGTCGTCGAAGGTGTCGAGGTTCCTCCGCTGAACCTGGCCGCGCTTCTGGTCGGCAACGAGCCGGAACCGGCCGCCGGAGCCACGCAGAGTTCGGGCGGCAACTTCGCCGACCCCGCCGGCGACATTCAGGACGCTTACGACCGCGGTGATCTGCTGCCCTATACCGAGCTCTCCTTTCCCGAGCCCGAAGAGCAGGAAATCTACCAGGGCGTCGATAACGAGCCCGAAGTCATCATCATCACCCAGGACAATCCCGTTGGCGCGATCGACGCGACGGACTCGGTCGATGAAGACGGTTTGCCCGCACGCGATGGCGAGCCGGAAGGCACGCAGGCTGCCACCGACAGTGAAATCACCACCGGCACGATCAGCTATGTCTCGCTCGACGGAACCGATGCCGTCACGATCAACGGCATTGAAGTCGTTAGCGTCGGCCAGGAAATTCCGGGCACTTACGGCGTTCTTACGATCACCAGCATTGCGGACGGCACGATCGGCTACAGCTACCGGCTGCTCGACAACACGTCCGGCTCCGGCACTTCCGATGTCTTCGAAGTCACGGTTGTCGATACGGACGGCGATACGGCCACTGCCACTCTGACGGTCGCAATTGCCGACGACGCGCCCATCGCTCTCGACGATACCGATACGGTCGACATCGAAACGGACACGGCGACGGGCAATGTCATTACCGGTGCGGCCACCGTAACCGGCGCCGCAGGCGCTGATACGGTTGGCGCCGACGATGCCTCCATTTCCGCCATTTCCGGCGCGGGCGGTTCGGACGACAGCTTCAACGAGTCCGGCTATCTCGAAGTGACGGGCGAGCACGGCACTCTGCTCATCGATGCCGATGGCAATTACGAATACACGCCTTTCGAGAATTCCCAGGGCGGCGCTACGGACGAGTTCGAATATACGCTGACGGATGGCGATGGCAGCGAAGCCACGGCCACGCTCACCATTACGCTGATCGATCTTCAGCCGGTCGTAGGCGAGAACGGACTGGTCCAGCTTGACGACGACGCTTTGGCTGGCGGCAATCCGGGCGGTATCGGTGACGATGCCGACGGCATCAACACCAGCGGAACGCTCTCCGGTTCGGGCGGAAACGGTGCGCTGACTTTCGCGCTGACCGGCGCAACTCTTCCGGCAGGATTTACCGTTTCGTCGAACAACGGTTCGGTCATGATCATTAGCCAGGGCGGAACCGACGTCCTGCAGGTTTCGATCAATGCGGCGACCGGTGACTACTCGGTCACTCAGCTCAATCCGATCGATCACCTTGCCGGCAATGACGAGAACAATTTCGATTTCGCTGTCCAGTACAGCGTGACCGATATCGACGGCGATAGCGCCGATGGCACGCTCGACATCAATGTCGACGATGATACGCCCACCGCCGAAGACGACACGGACAGCCTGGACGAGGGCGGCCCGATCTCGACCGACGGCAATGTGATCAGCGGCGCGGGCACCGATAGCGGTGCCGCCGGTGCGGACACGGTTGGCGCGGACGGCGCCGAGGTCAGCAATCCGGGCAGCTATGACGGCACTTACGGCACCTTGGTCCTGAATGCCGATGGCAGCTACACC
Organism: Alphaproteobacteria bacterium; assembly: GCA_030430365.1. GTDB lineage: Bacteria > Pseudomonadota > Alphaproteobacteria > Sphingomonadales > Sphingomonadaceae > Andeanibacterium. The sequence continues at coordinate 18,542 of JAUIFP010000021.1, forward strand.
TACACGCTGACTGACTTCGGCCAGTCGATGATCGAGACTCTGGGCGACGGCGAAACGCTGACGGACAGCTTCGATTACACGCTGGTGGACGGCGATGGCGACAGCGATCCGGCGACACTGACGCTGACGCTCAATGGCAGCGACGATGAAGTGACGATCACGGGTCTGGAAAGCACCGCACCCGATATCGTGCTCGACGAAGACGATCTGGCGAATGCGGGCGACGATCAGGGCTCCGACCAGAGCGATCCCGTGACGGTGAATGGTAACTTCGGGGTTACTTCGCCGGACGGCCTGGATCTGGTCCAGGTGAACACGATCAATGTGGTTGTTGGCGGCGTATTCGGCGGTCCGGTCGAAGTCGCGAATGACGGCATCATCGCAATCAGCATCACGGGCTGGACGCCGACCTATGCGGCGGACGGCACCACGGTAATCAGTGCTACCTTCGAATATAGCGCAACGTTGCTGGACAACACGCTGGCGCATACGGGCGACTATAACGATGCGATCTTCGACCGGCTGCAGGTGGCAGCATCGGACGAAGACGGTTCGGCCGATTTCGAATATCTCTATTACGGCATCGTCGATGACGAACCTACTGCCGAAGACGATACGGACAGCCTGGACGAAGGCGGCCCGATCTCGACCGACGGCAATGTGATCAGCGGCGCGGGCACCGATAGCGGTGCCGCCGGTGCGGACACGGTTGGCGCGGACGGGGCCGAGGTTGGCAATCCGGGCAGCTATGACGGCACCTACGGGACCTTGGTCCTGAATGCCGATGGCAGCTACACCTACACGCTGACTGACTTCGGCCAGTCGATGATCGAGACGCTGGGTGACGGCGAGACGCTGACGGACAGCTTCGATTACACACTGGTGGACGGCGACGGAGACAGCGATCCCGCAACGCTGACGCTGACGCTCAATGGCAGCGACGACGAAGTGACGATCACCGGTATCAACACCGGTACGCCCGACGTGGTTCTGGACGAAGACGATCTGGCGAATGCGGGCGACGATCAGGGCTCCGATCAGAGCGACCCCGTGACGGTGAATGGTAACTTCCAGGTTACGTCGCCGGACGGTCTGGACCTTGTCGAAGTAAGCGGCGTTGGCGTGGTTGCCGGCGGTGTATTCGGCGGCCCGGTCGAGGTGTTGAACGACGGAGTGATGTCGATCAGCATCACGGGCTGGACGCCGACCTATGCGGCTGACGGCACGACCGTGATCAGCGCGACGTTCGACTTTAGCGCGACGCTGCTCGACAACACGCTGGCGCATACGGGCGACTACAACGATGCGATCTTCGACCGGCTGCTTGTGGCAGCATCGGACGATGACGGTTCGGCCGATTTCGAATATCTCTATTACGGCATCGTCGATGACGAACCCTCCGCCGAAGACGATACGGACAGCATCGCGGCCGGCGAATATGGCCCGGTGACCGGCAATGTCGTGACCGATGCCGAAGCCAATGGGGACAATGGCGCGGACACGGTGGGTGCCGACGGCTTTGCCTCGATCACCAATCTTGTGAGCGACAACATCCCGGCGAATAGCGACGCAGATCCGGCTGGCGGATTTGTGGTTCAGGGCGAATATGGTGTCCTGACCGTGCAGGCCAATGGCGATTACAGCTACACCCGCGATCCCAATACGCGCGGGGGTGTGGAAGATTCCTTCACCTACACCTTCCAGGATGGCGACGGTGACGAGGCATCGGCCACGCTGACGATCAGCATCGGCAACGCACCGCCCGAAATTGGCGGTCTGACGCCGAAGGCCGAAGGCGGCGACGTGATCGTGGATGAAGACGATCTCGCCAATGCCGGTGACGACCAAGGCTCGGATCCGACCAAGGAATCGACCACGCAGGGCGGCACGTTCACGATCACGGCTCCTGATGGCGTCGACGATCTGGTGATCGACGGCCACACGGTGATCGATGGCGGCGTGTTCACGGCCGAGAGCTGGACGACTGCGCTGGGCAACACGCTGTCGATCACGGGCTACAACACGGCAACGGGCGTAGTGACCTACACCTACACGCTGGAAGACAATGAAACCCATGCCGACGGGTTGGACGAAAATGCGCTGTTTGAGGATTTCGCGGTCACCTTGACCGACCTCGACGGCCAGTCCGCCAACGATACGCTGACGGCGCAGATCGCCGATGACGTGCCTTCGCCGGAAAATGACGTTTTCAACCAGACTGCCGAAAATGCCGACGTAAGCGGCGACGTGTCTCTCAACGATGCAAGCGGTGCCGACGGTGCTGCAAGCTTTGCCTTGGTTGGGGCAGTCTCCGGCACCGGCTCGCTGGACTTCAACGATGACGGGACGTTCACCTACACGCCCGGCGCCGGCGAAACCGGACAGGTCACTTTCCAGTACAGCATTACGGACGACGACAATGACGTGCGCAATGCGAATGTCACGATCAACCTGGTGGCGGATTCCGCCCCGGTCGCTGCCGACGTCAACGCCTATCTCGATGATGACGGGCTGCCCGCGGGCAATGCGGACAGCACCGCAGGCGATGACGATGCCAATGCCGGCGAGACCGGTTCGGGCACAAGCAGCGAAGCCATCTGGACCGGCACGCTTGGTGTCACCAATGCTCCGGCGGATACGCCGCTGACCTATACGCTCCTGCTTCCGGCCGATGGAACGATCGGCACGGAAAACGTGACCTATTCGCTCAATGCAGGTGCGACACTGCTGACGGCGACCGTCGACGGCGGGGACCGTGACGGCATGACGCTGTTCACCGTGGAGATCACGGATCAGGCGAGCGGTGCTTACACCGTCACCCTGATCAATGCGGTCATGCATCCCTACACGACGGACACGGAAAACAACGTAACGGCTGCGATCTCCTACCAGGTGGCAGACAGTGATCCCACGCCCGACACCGATACCGGCACGATCACCATCAATTTCGATGATGACATGCCCAGCGTCTTCACGCCCGAAGATGCGAGCGTGCAGAACGCTGCGGGCGATCCGGTGGTGTTCCAGCTCGATAGTGCGCCGGGTGACGGCAATATCCTGAACAACTTCGGTGCCGATGGGCCGGGCACAGTGCGCTTCCCGTCCAGCATCGACGGCACGGATAGTGGCCTGACGTCAGGCGGTCAGCCGATCATCTACGAGCTCGGCCCGGATGGCGAAACGCTGTACGGCAAGGTCGGCGGCACAGTGATCTTCACCGTGGAAATCGATGCGGAAAACTCGACCTATTCGGTCGATATGGATGGCAAGGTCGATGCGGTCACGAATATCGAATTCAACCCGGACGACTACGATCTGATCGGCGGAGCCAAGGGCTGGTTCGGTATCGGGCAGGATGGAGACAATGACAGCTCCGACCTGCTGATTACGCCCGGCGATGGCGAGCGCGTCAATACGAGCGAAATTCTCGGCGGCGTAGGCGATCAGAACGCAACGGGACCGGGCGAGTTCTTCCGGATCGATTATGTGACCGATCTGGCCGGTTCGCCGCCTAACACCTATGACCTTGGCGCCGAGAACGGCCATTCCTTCGACGGCCATTACACGACCCAGGGCGCGACCATCAATTTCCGTCAGAGCGGGGGGACGACGCTGAAGTTCACCGCGTCGGACGATGCGGATGGCGATAACATCGTTGGCGATGGCGCGATCGATACGATCACCGGCATCACGCTCAGCTACAATGGTGTGACGAGCACGCTCCTGACGCCGACCGGCGCACCGCAGATGGTGACGCTCGATGGGCATCAATTCACCTATTACATGGATGCCGACGGCCAGTCGGTGATCGTGGAAGGTATTGCCGGCGCTTCGGGCAATAGTGGCGGCGCCGAGACGCAAGTCGCGATCTTCACTGCCGACGGCTATAACAGCCTTCTGGTCACCCATGAAGGCGGCGAGTCTGTCAAGTTCTCGGGCTTTGGCGCTGCTGTGCCGACGCAGGAACCGGTTGATTTCAGCATTCCGACCGAAATCGTCGATGCTGACGGCGACACCGTCGCGGGCCAAGATATCGACATTACACTTACGCCTTCGGTCGAACCGCTGTTCCTGGTGGGTTCGAGCGAGGACGACGCGAATGGCGAGACTGAGAACCACATCGTCGGCAAGCCCGGCGGACCTTACGAAGGCGATATCACCGGTGACACCGGCGACGATGTGATTGTCGGCGATCCTGGCGCTGTGACCATCTCTGCCGGTCAAACGGCCAATGTGGTGCTTGCACTCGATACTTCGGGCAGCATGGACGGCCAGATCTCCTTCGACGGAGGCGTCACCGATCGCCTGCAGGCGATGAAGGACGGCACCAATGCGCTGATCGACAGCCTGGCTTCGTCCGGCGCGGAGGATGTGCGCATCACGCTGATCCCGTTCAGCACGAATGCAACCAATCTCGGCACCTTCGATCTGATCGTGGACGGCGTGGTCAACACGGCGGCTGTCGATGCTGCAAAGGCAGCGATCAACAGCTTCGATCATGATGGCTGGACCAACTACGAAGCGGCCATCCAGGCCACTGAGGACTGGATCACAGGCGGCAATGGCATCGCCGGCGCCGACATCAACAAGGTGGTGTTCGTTTCGGACGGTTCGCCGACTGCGTCGATCAACAACTCCGGCGGCGTCGTCACGGACAACAATTCTTCGCGGAACATGAGTGAGCTTCTCGGGACGTATAATCCCGGCGGAACTTCCAATGACGATTTCGTCAACGACGTCCAGGCAGTGCTGAACACTGGCTATACGATCAACGCGATCGGCATCAATGTCGGCGCCACTGCGATCGGTTATCTGAGCGATGTCGAAGACGGTATCGCAGGTGGCGGCGACGGCAGCGCCCAGAACGTTACGACTGCCGAGCAGCTGGCCGAAACGCTGGCCGTGCTGGGTGAATCGACTGAACTGGCCGATGCCGGCGACGACACGATTGTGGGCGGTGACGGCAACGAGCTGATCTTCGGCGACGTGCTCTTCACCGACGATCTGGCGAACGACGTGAATCCCGGTGTCAATCTGCCCGACGGTTCGGGTTGGGCGGTATTCCAGGCCCTGGAAAACCGCGCCGACGCGGAGAACACGGATCCGGCCGGCGACGGTGCCGATTGGACCCGGGCTGATACGGTTGCCTACATCAAGGCGAATGCTGCCACGCTGGCGACCGAAAGCGGCCGTGCCGGCGGCAACGATACGATCAATGCCGGTGCCGGCAACGACACGATCTTTGGCCAGGAAGGCAATGACGTCATCACCGGCGGTGCCGGGTTCGACACCATTTCCGGCGGTTCGGGTTCGGACACTTTCGTGTTCGATGCCGATGCCCTGTCCGATGGCAGCTTCGATACGATCACCGACTACACGGCCGGTGAAGTCATCGATCTGACCGCGATCCTGCCGGACTTCGCCCTGGGCGATCTTGCCGACTACGTTCAGTATGACGACGTTTCCGGTGAGCTCTTCGTCGACCTCGACGGCGGAGCCGGTGGCGAGAACTGGGTGAAGATTGCCGAGCTTGAAAATTCAGGTTCGCCCTATGGCGGGGACGTTACCGTCCGCGCCTCCATTGGCGGGTCCGACAGCAATGTGATCTCTCCGGCGGTACCGCCCATCGTGCTCGACCTCGATGGCGACGGTGTCGAATTCGTCGGAACCGATGCCGGCGTCACCTACGATTACGGCAATGGCCTGGTGGCGACTGCCTGGGCCGGAGCGGATGATGGCATCCTGGCCATCGACGCCAATGGCGACGGCAAGGTCACCGATGCTTCCGAGTTCGTCTTCGGCGGCAACGGATTGTCCGACCTTCAGGGTCTGGCTGCCAATTTCGACAGCAATGGCGACGGTGTGCTTGATGCTTCGGACGATGCCTTTGCCCAGTTCGGTGTTTGGCAGGATGCCAATCAGGATGGGGTCGCCGATGCCGGCGAATTCCAGACGCTGAGCGATCTGGGGATCACCTCGATTGGCCTGACATCCGACGGCAATGCCTATTCGGCAGCTGACGGCGATGTGGAGGTTCTGGGAACCGCGACCTATACCCGGGCCGACGGAACCACCGGCGAAGCGGCCGATGCCATCTTCAGCACCAAGGCTGTGGCGCGCGAAACGGAAATCGCCCTTGCGGCGGCTTTCGGCGGCGTTCTGACCACGGCGCCGCAGGATGGCCTGCAGTTCCTGATGCTGGACGGTGAAGGCAATGCCCAAACCGAAGAGCGTTGGACTTCGGAAGAGACTTCCTACTCCGTCCTCTCCGAGAGCGAGACGCAGGAAGAAAGCCGTTCGACTGCCGAATATGAAAGCCGTGAGGTTTCCGAAAGCGAAACCGCGCAAGAGAGCGACTTCCATTCGGATGAGAGCGAAACGCAGGACAGCGCATCACTCGACTCTATGGCGGCTCAGGACGATGGTTCGGACTTCGACACCGGTGACCAGACGGACGGCGGCGATACCGAACAGTTCCTGGCTTTCGACGCTTCCAGCGAGGACGCAGCAATGATGGATGCATTGCTGAGCCTTGGTGAAGGCGAGGGCGAAGAAGCCAATGCGCAGACCGACCAGACTGTAACCAAGGAAGCACTCGACGAGGTCGCGGAAGGCGAACAAGTCGATCAAATCCTTGACCAACTCGTCGGAGAAGAGCAACCGCACGCTGAGGCCGCCCCAAATAGCGACACCGAAGCGCTTTTGGGAACACAGTTGACTGACGATTCACTACATTTCAACACGTTCGATGCCAATGCTCAGGCGGACGACGATGCAAGTTTGGCCGCAGCAGTTGCTGCGTAAGAGAGAAGTTGAGGCAAAGGGGAGCTCAATGATGCACCTGTCGAAATGGAAGCTGCGCATTGCGGTGGCGGGTGCCGTCATGGCTGCGCCGCACACGGCAATGGCCCAGGACCTGCTCGATCTCGATGACGGTTCGCTGCGCAGCGAATTGCAGACTCGTTACGATGCAGGGCTTGAGGCCACGCTGGATCCGGCAATCTACGCCGCGAACGATCCGCGCTATATCTGGGCTTCGGAAACGAAGGTTCAGTGCGCGATCGCTATCGGCTTCATGAAGTCTTCCACGCGCGATCCGGTGAGCATCGGCAAGTGCCAGGATGCTTATCTGCGCATGCAGGAACCGCCGGCTCCGCCGCCGCCTCCGCCGCCGCCTCCCGCACCGGAGCAGCCGGCATTCTGCAGCGAGAAGCTGGCAGGCATCGTGTTCTTCGAATTCGATTCCGCGGTACCGCCGCAAAGCGCGACCCAGACGGTCGACGCCATCGCCAGCAATTATCGCACCTGCGGTTGGCAGACTCTTACGGTGACCGGCCACGCCGACCGTTCGGGCAGCGACACCTACAACGAAGCGCTTTCGGTGCGCCGTGCGGACTCGGTTGCAAGCCTGCTTAGCGCCCGCGGCGTTGTCAGCGGAAATATGGCGGTCGAAGCGAAGGGCGAGACAGAGCCCCGCGTGCCGACGGCGGATGGCGAACGCAATCCGCAGAACCGCCGTGTCGAAATCACGGTCGATTAAAGAGAGGAGCAGATCATGAAGAGCAAATTTGGCAGCTTCGTCGCAGCGCTCCTGCTCTGCGGCACTTCGCAAACCGCGATGGCGCAGGAATCGGGCGTTTCGATGTCTGAAGCGATCTCGGTGGCAATGTCTGTGAACCCGGAAATCATCCAGGCGCAGATGAACAAGGAAGCCATCCAGTTCGAACGCAAGCAGGCCCAGGGCCTGTTCGCTCCGCGCGTCGATGTGGAACTGTCCGCCGGTGCCCGGCGCCTGGAAAACAATACGCGCCGCAATCTCGGCATTGCCGACGATTGGCTCAACCCGCTTGAAGCCAGCGCGATCGCGGACTGGACGGTGCTGGATTTCGGCCGCCGCGACGGCGAGCTGAAGCGGCAGGCCTCCCGGGTCGACGGCGCATCCCTGCGCGTTGTCGAACGTTCGGAATTCATTGCCCTTCAGGTGGCGCGCCAATATCTCGACGTGCTTCTGCAGCAGCGCATTGCCGCTGCCTCTGAAGACAATGTGACGTTCCATCGCAACCTGGTTTCGGACCTGGGCGAAGGCGTCGATCAGGGATCGATCAGCGTTGCCGATCTGCAGCAGGCCAATGAACGGCTTGAAGCTGCAGTGGTGAAGCAGGTTGAAGCGGAGCAGTCGCTGGAAGAGGCGAAGATTTCGCTGCGCTCGCTGACCGCTCTGGATATTGAGCAGGTCACGCTGCCGCCGAACCTCGCCAGTGCACTTCCGCCCACGCTGACCGATGCCATCGGCCAGGCGCGCACCAACAATCCGCGCGTTCGTGAAGCGATGGCGGATGTCGATGCCGCAAACGCATTGGCCGATTCCGCCAAGGGCGATCTCTTCCCCAAGATCGGGGTGGAGGCGCGCGGCCGCATCGGTGACGATATTGACGGCTTCCAGGGCGAAACCAACGATGTTCAGGCGCGGGTCTATCTGCGCTGGAACGTCTTCGACGGCGGGATCAACCGCGCCAAGCTGCAGGAAATGGTGCGCCGCGCGAGCGAAGCCCGTTACAATCTGCATAAGATGTCGCGCGATGCGGAAGAAGACGTTCGCATTGCCTGGAACGCGATGGAAAAGCTCTCGAGCGTAACCGAGGCACTGACCCGTCAGAGCCAGGTCAGCGACGATCTACTGCTGTCCTATCGCAGCCAGTTCAATGTCGGCCGGCGCTCGCTGCTCGACGTGCTCGATTCCCAGAACACGCGCTACAACACGCAGGTTCGGCTCGAAACTTCGCGCTTTTCCGAATTGTTCGCGCAGTATCAGACGCTTGCGGCCGTGAACGGCTTCCTGGATGCCCTGCAGATCATGCCGGGCGCAGGCGCAGGCGAGAATGAGCGTGAACGTTTCGATTACGGCCCGACGGCACCGGCTGAACTGCAGCGGCGGGTGAATCCGAAGTAGAAAGGGCGCCCCGCTGTCAGGCGGCGCGGACAATTATGGCGAATGGCGAACTCGGCGCGGCACCGCCGCATGATGCACTGATTGCGTGTATATCCGAGTTCGCCTCGCGTTTCGGTATTCCGTTTTCCGCCAATTTGCTGCGCACGCTTGCGCGCGGCCCGGACGGCAGCTTGCCTTTCCATCAGACGGGGCCGGCGCTTGAACTGATCGGCCTCAATTTCGAAGAGCGCTCCCCGGCCAAGCTGCCGGTGCGCGAAGATCTTTATCCGGCGCTTGTCCAGTTGAAGGATGGCGGCACCATCGTGGTGCACGAGATCAGGGAGAAGGATCTCCTTGTCTGGCGCCCGGGCGATGACGAAGGGAAATGGGTTCCCTACGATTCCATCGCGGAGGAATTCGGCGGCGGGTTCTTCACCGTTATCGGCGATCCCAGCAGCCTGCGCGACCGCGAGGCACCCTGGCACGCCAAGGGGCGCCATCACTGGTTCTGGAGCGAGCTGAGGAAGGAAGCGCGTGCCTTTCGCCCGGTGCTGCTCGCCTCGCTGATCATCAACTTGCTGGCGCTGGCGCTGCCGCTGTTCTCGCGGGCAGTGTATGACCGGGTCATTCCCAACAGCGCCACATCCACCTTGTGGGTGCTCGCGCTGGGCGTGGTGATCGCATTCTCCTTCGAATATGCATTGCGGGTGGCGCGTTCCAACGTGATCGAGCAGATCGGGCGCAGGCTGGATCTCAGGCTGTCGCAGAAGATCTACGGCCGCCTGCTGGCGACACCGCTCAGCGCCAAGCAAGGCAATACCGGCGCCCTGGCGGCGCGGGTTTCCGAATATGCCCTGGTACGCGAATTCTTCGGTTCGACCACGATCGTGCTGATCGTCGACATGTCGTTCCTCGTGCTGTTTGTAGCCGTGATCGCCTATATCGCCGGCTGGCTGGCGCTTATCCCGGTTGTCGCGATGATCGGCATGGCCATCGCCGGCTTCTTCCTGCAGCGCAAAGTGGTCCAGGCGGCGCGTGACGCGCAGGCCGATCACGGCCTCCAGCAGACCCTGCTGGTGGAATCGATCGCCGGGATGGAAACGCTCAAGAGCATGGCGGGCGAGGGCGGCATGGTCGGCCGCTGGTATGGCCTAGCCGAAATGGGGACCGCTTCGCAAAGGCGCCTGCGGCAGATCAGCACGGCCGCCGTCAGCCTGGCGACGACCTTCCAACAGGCATCGACCATCTCGCTGATCATCGGCGGCTATTACCTGTTCGATTCCGGCGCGATCACGATGGGTACGATCATCGCGATCGTCATGCTGGCTTCGCGTTCGCTTGCTCCGGCGGGCCAGATCGCTTTCCTGCTGACCAAGGGTCGGCAGGCCAGGGAGACGCTGGACAGCATCGAGCGACTGTTCGAAGTGGAAGACGAACGCAAGGAAGGCAGCATTTCCGCACCGGCAATTGTCAGGTCCGGGGAGATCCGCTGCGAGAATATGGAGTTCCGCTATCCCGATGCGCCGACGGCGGCGCTGGACGGCATCAACCTGACGATCAAGCCGGGCGAAAAGATCGCCATTATCGGGCGTGTGGCATCTGGCAAATCCACCCTGGGGCGGATCCTATGCGGCCTCTATCGGCCCACAGACGGGGCCATGCTGATCGACGGGATCGACAGCCGCCAGTTCCGCCCGCAGGACATTCGCGAGGCCTTCCGCTTCGTGGGGCAGGATTCCAACCTGTTCACCGGCACGGTGAAGGACAATCTCACGCTCGGCCGTACCGATGCGGATGACGCGGCGCTGGTCGAGGCGCTGCGCACCACCGGCGCGGACCAGTTCATCGGCCGCGACGCAAGCGGGTTCGACCGGCTCGTGGGTGAGCATGGCCGGCGCCTCTCGGGCGGCCAGCGCTCCTTCATCGCGCTTGCCAGGGCCTTCGTTTCGCCCGGGCGCCTGCTCTATCTGGATGAGCCCACCGGGGCCATGGACAGCCAAACCGAGAAACTATTTGTGGAGCGGTTGTCCCAATCTCTTACGCCGGAACAGACATTGGTTATTTCAACCCATAGACCGGCACTTTTTTCGATATGTGAACGCCTTATCGTACTGGACAATGGGCGTGTCGTGGCGGACGGTCCCAAGGAACAGGTCATCGCTGCATCGGGTAGCGGTGCAGGATCAATGACGTGACACAGACCGCCACTTTTTCGATTACCAACCTGAGGCATTGGCCGAAGTTTGCCCGGCCCCGGGCCGCAACGGCGCTGTGCGCGCTGGCGGGCGCGGCAGTCGTGCTGGGCGGCAGCATGCTGTTCTGGCCGGAGGCCAAGGCTGCGCCGCAGGCACGGGTGGAAGAGATGCGCCAGCTGGTGGAAACCACCAGCGGAGATCAGGGTGCCATTCTGAGCGAAGGCGCCGGCGCGGAGGAGCGCAATGCGCTGATCCCGTCCTTGAAGCAGCCGGTGGAGCATGCCCGCGCATTCCAGAGCATTCGCGCAGGCACGCCCGCCTACAATGCCGCGCTCAAATGCCTTTCCCAGGCCGTCTATTACGAAGCGGCCAATGAACCGATCGCGGGCCGCCGCGGCGTTGCGCAAGTGGTGCTCAACCGCGTGCAGCACCCCGCCTATCCCAATTCGGTTTGCGGCGTTGTGTATCAGGGGGCGAATGACCCCGTGTGCCAGTTCAGCTTCACCTGCGACGGCTCTTTGCTGCGCGCGCCCGTACCTTCGCTGTGGAACACCGCACAGGGCGTCGCAGAGGCGGCGCTGGGCGGCTATGTCGAAGACTCGGTCGGTTCGGCAACACATTACCATGCGGACTATGTGCTGCCGCGCTGGGCCTATACGCTGGGCAAGATCGACAAGCTCGGCCGCCACATCTTCTACCGCTTCAAGGGCAATGCCGGCAGGTCTTCCTTCCTGACCGCGCGCTGGTCCGGCAGGGAGGCGATCCCGGCGCTCGATATGGACCGCCTGCGCGGGAAGCTGGCCGCGCGCCATCAGGTAGAGCCGGTGCCGCAATTCGTCGAAGGGCTGACCGTCACGCATAGCGAGGCCGACCGGCATGCAAGCAACGATGTCGGCGGGCGGATCGACACGACCAAGCAATGGCGGCTGACCATTCCCGATCCGGTTTCGGCCAGCCAGACCTATCGTCAGACCGTCGAATGCCAGAACGAGGCCGATGGGCAGGCCATGGAAGAAGGCACGCAGGCCATATGAACGCCGCAGCGCTCAAACGGTTCAATTTCGGCGAGCTGCGCCAGACCGTTGCAGCTTGGGATGCCAACCGCAAGCTGATCGCGATCAGTGCGATCGGCCTGTTTCTGTTCGTAGTCTGGGCCAGCCTTACCACTGTTGACGAGCTGACGCGGGGCATGGGCAAGGTGATTCCTTCCAGCCAGTCCCAGGTGGTGCAGGCCGCCGATCCGGCAGTGGTGAAAGAGATCCTCGTCCGCGCGGGCCAGTCGGTCAAACAGGGCGAATTGCTGGTCCGGCTGGACGACACGGAAGCCTCTTCGCAGCTCGGCCAGCTCGAGACGGAGAATGAACGTCTTTCCATGCGGGCAGAGCGGCTGCGGCAGGAAGCGGGCGGTGAAACGCTGGGCTGCGAGCCGGGAACGGCCTGCGCCGAGGAGCAGCGGCTTCTGGAAGTGCGCCAGGCTGCCGCGCAGAGCCAGCAGGCATCGCTGGCCGCCGCAGTGGAGCAGCGCCGCCGCGACCTTTCCGAAGGGCAGGCCACGGTCGGCTCGCTGGAAAACAGCCTGCGTCTGGCGCGTGAACAGGTTCAGATGCTGGAACCGCTGGCCCAGAAGGGCATCGTTCCGCAGACCGAATTGCTGAGCGCGCAGCGCGAAATGGTGGACATCCAGGGGCGCCTTTCCGCCGCGCGGCAAGGCGTCGCGCGGGCGCAGGCAGCTGTGGCCCAGGCCCAGGCCGATCTGAATTCCGCCAGGCTGGATTTCCGCCAGCAGGCGCTGTCCGAGCGTAGCGAACTGGAAACCCGGATCGCCGTGAACGAAGAAACGATCCGCGGCGCCGCCGCCAGGCGCGAACGCAATGAATTGCGCGCGCCGGTCAACGGCATCGTCAACGATGTGCAGATCACCACGGTCGGCGGTTTCGTGTCGCCGGGCGAGCAGCTGATGCAGATCGTGCCGGTGGGCGACAAGCTGCTGATCGAAGCGCGCATCCGCCCCAGCGACATTGCCTTCATCAAGGTGGGCGATCCCGCCACGGTGAAAGTGACGGCCTACGATTTTTCGATCTATGGCGGGCTAAAGGGCAAGGTCGCGCAGGTTTCGGCGGACAGCGTCTATGACGAGGCCGAACGCGAAGCCTATTACATCGTGCTGGTGGAAACCGATAAGTCCTATATCGGCAAAAGCGGGCAGCAATTCCCGATCCTGCCGGGCATGATCTGCGATGTGGAAGTCATCACCGGCAGCAGGAGCATCCTGTCCTACCTGTTCAAGCCGATCGAAACGGCATTCGGCGAAGCTCTGACGGAGCGGTGACCAGTCCAGCCGGCGCCCCCGGGCATTGGCCCGCGGGAAAACCGATCAATATCCGTGGAGCCAGGAAGTCCGGTCGTTGAAGCTGATGACGGGTCGGTAATCATTGCTGGCCGAGGCGTCGAGCACGCTGTCGACTGCATTGTCCAGCAGATAGTATTCCCCGCCCATGCGCACCACCAGCAGGGCATGATCCGCATTGCGCGCCAGATCGCGGGCAATGGTCAGGAACATGTCTTCGCGGCGGACGCCGGCAGCGGCCAGCATCTGCATTTTCAGGATCGCAATATCCTCGCAGTCGCCTTTACCCAGGGACAGCGTCGTGCGCGCATCGGCCCAATGGTCGGCCTTGCCGTAAAGATTGCGGTCTTCGACATAGCGGATCCGGTGATTGGCCCAGCTATTGACCTGTTCCAGCAGCTCGACGCCAGAGGCGCGGCTTGCGCCCAGATAGCGGGTGAGCCGGGCATTGGAGATGCCGTCTGCACGGACGCGGTTCCAGGATTTGTCGAACATGGTGCGGCGGATCGTCACACGCTTGCTCGCCAGGAAATCGTCGCGCGAATAGTCGCGGGCGGCGGGTGCCATATCCGGGATCGCCTTGGTGGCGGCCAGAGCGCTGGTGTCGGCGGCGCCGCTTTCGGCGCAGAAGGAAGGCATGGAGCGGGTGGCGCCCAAGGCGGGCTGCAAGCCCTTGGCACGGGCGAGGGCGGAGCTGTCATCTGCCCCATTCGAAGCAAAGGCCGGCTTGTTCGCGGAAGCCTGCTGCATGCGCATCAGCTCGAGCTTGCTGGGCGAACCGCCAAGGATCGCCGCGCTCTTGCTGTTCGCCGCCGGCGTAATTGCAGCAGCAGGCACGGCAAGGCCGGGCGCAGAGCAATTCGTGGCGATCGCGGAATAGACTGCACTGGGCGCGAAGATCGCGCTCGCGGCCAGCGAAGCGCCGGCTTGCGCCGGGCTTGCCGCTGCAGCCAGTGCCATTGCGGCGCCGCAACCGATTGCATGAAGGGGAGCGCGTGCTCTCATGCATCCGGTTTTGACGCATACCGGTCAAGACATAGTGGCCATGTTTAGTAAATGGCGCGTTAGGCTTCCGGCAAAATCTTGCCGAAAAAATGGTCAATAAATGGCGGAAAACTGCGCCCTGTGGCAAGAATCTGCCGGTTTAGAGAAGGCGCTGCAATTTCTTGCCGCGGCCTGTTGGCCGAACGATTCTGGGCCCGAACAGGATGTAGCGCTTGCGATAGGATACCAGCCCCTTGGCCAGCAGCAGGGAGAGGGCCCAGCGGTCCTCCCCGAAAGTGCTGTCCTTGAGCATGCGGCGTTCTGCTTCGTCCAGGTCCAGATCGGAATCCTGGGCGGCGGTATTGTCTGCTTCGTTAAAGATGACCCGGTGCCCCCAGCCAACCACTGCGGCTTATTGTTTCCCCTGCATCCCCGTTATCGCGGGAATCCGCTTTTCGCCAGTTCTCTTGCGGGTAAGAAGGCACCCCAAAGGTTGTAGTTGCAGCGGGGCGCATTCGTTGTAAAATCGATAGCAAGCTCAGCTGAAGAATTCGGGCCGCTTGGCTGTCATCCCGGGCAGGCCGCGACGTATGGAGGATTGCATGGCCTACAAGGTTTCCATCAATGGCGAGGAGCGCGAAGTCGACGTTCCCGAAGACATGCCGCTCTTGTGGGTACTCCGCAACGAGCTGAACATGGTCGGGACCAAATTCGGCTGCGGCATCGGCATGTGCGGTGCCTGCACCGTGCATATTGACGGCCAGGCCGTAAGATCCTGCCAGACGCCGGTCAGCGCGGTGGGCGAAGCCAAGGTCACCACGATCGAAGCGCTGGAAGAAAGCGCGGTCGGCCGGGCGCTGCAGCAGGCCTGGCTGGACAAGGACGTGATGCAGTGCGGCTATTGCCAGGCGGGCCAGCTGATGAGCGCCAGCGCGCTGCTGTCCGAAAATGCCTCGCCCGATACCAATCAGATCGATAGCGCGATGTCCGGCAATATCTGCCGCTGCGCCTGCTACACCAGGATCCGCGATGCCATTGCGCTCGTCGCGGAGGAGGGCACGGCCAATGCCTGATCTTCTCGAAAAGGAACAGGCCGCCTCGGGCCTCACGCGCCGTTCGATGCTGAAGGCGAGTGTGATCGCCGGCGGCGGATTGATGATCGCCGCGTCCATTCCGCTTGCAGGCTGCGCGCCGGGCGAAGTGTCGAGCGACACGTTCAACGCCTGGGTACAGATCGCCAGTGACGGCACGATCACGCTGATGAATCAGAACCCCGAAATCGGGCAGGGCATCGCAACGATGCTGCCCATGCTGATCGCGGAAGAACTGGACGCCGATTGGGACAAGGTCGTGATCGAACAGGCCGATTACGATGCGGACAAATATTCGGGCCAGATCGCGGGCGGCAGCTTCGCGACGCCGACCCACTGGATGCCGATGCGCCAGGTGGGCGCGGCCACGCGCCAGATGCTCCTTGCCGCCGCGGCCGAGCGCTGGGGCGTTTCGGCAGACGGGCTGACTACCGAAAAATCCGTGGTGACGGATCCGGCATCGGGCAACACGCTTTCCTATGGCGATCTCGCCGAAGATGCGGCCAAGATTTCTCCGCCCGACATGGAGAGCGTCGCGCTCAAGGACGAGAAGGACTTCACCCTGATCGGCCAGAGCATCGGCGGCACGCACAGCCCCAAGATCGTGCGCGGGGAGCCGATCTTCGGCATGGATACCCAGCTGGACGGCATGGTCTATGCGGCGTTCGAGCGAGCTCCGGTCTTCGGTGCCAAGCTGGTTTCCGCCGACACGGCGCAGGCAGAGGCCGTGCCGGGCGTGGAGAAAGTCTTCGTCGTGAAAGGCGGGGACGATCCCTTCAAGCTGATCGACGGTGTTGCCATCGTCGCCAACAATTGGTGGACCGCCAACAAGGCGCGCGAGAAGCTGAAGATCGAATGGGACAATGGCGAATGGGCTTCGCACAGCACCGAAGGCTACCAGAAGAAGGCAAGCCAGCTGATGGCGGGCCGCGCGGCGCACAAGCTGGCCGATAACGGAAATGTCGACCGGGCCTTCGCCTCTGCGGCCAAGGTGCTGGATGCGGAATATTCCTATCCCTTCCTGGCCCACGTGCCGATGGAACCGCAGAATTCCACTGCGCTCTATCACGATGACGGGACGATGGAATTCTGGGCGCCTACCCAGACGCCGGAACGCGCGCATGGAGATCTCGTGGAATATCTGGGCGTTTCGCCCGACAAGGTGAAGATTCACCTCACCCGCATGGGCGGCGGCTTCGGGCGCAGGCTCTATAACGATTTCATGTTCCAGAACGCGGCCATCGCCAAGGAGATGCCGGGCACGCCCGTGCAGCTCATCTGGAGCCGCGAAGACGACGTGCACAGCGATTTCTACCGCACGGCGGGCTGGCACCGCCTGCGCGCCGCGATCGATGGTTCGGGCAAGCTGACCGGGCTGGAAGATCACTTCGTCACATTCGGCAAGGGCGCCGAATTCGCCGAATTCTCCGCCTCGATGGGTGAATCGGAATTCCCGGCGCATTTCGTGGACAATCTGCGTTACGGCTATTCGACGATGGAAACGCGCGTGCCGCTGGGCGCGATGCGGGCCCCGCGTTCCAATGCCATCGCTTTTACCATGCAGTCCTTCCTGGACGAGGTGGCGCATGCGCAGGGCCGGGACCTGCCTGCGCTGATGCTGGAACTGCTGGCGGAATCGAAGACCCTGCCGGGCGGCGGTTTCCGGCCGGATATGCCGGGCTTCAATTCCGACCGTGCACGGGCCGTGATCGAAAAAGTGCTCGACATGTCGAACTGGCAGTCCGGTGCCGGCGGCAATGGCAGCGGCAAGGGCTTCGGCTTCTATTTCAGCCATTTCGGCTATTTCGCCGAAGTGGTGGAAGTCAGCGTGTCCGGCTCCGGCCAGATTCAGCCACATCACGTGTGGGTGGCAGGCGATGTGGGCAAGCACATCATCAACCCCTTCGGTGCACTGAACCAGGTCGAAGGGTCGGTGATCGACGGGCTGGGCCAGGCGGTTGCGCTCGCGGTGGAGATCAAGGACGGGGCGGTTCAGCAATCGAACTTCCACGATTATCCGCTGCCGCGCATCCCGATCACGCCGCAGATCGATGTCGAATTCATCAAGTCGGACAATCCGCCGACGGGCCTGGGTGAGCCGGCATTGCCGCCGGTCGTCCCCGCGCTGACCAATGCGATCTTTGCCGCTACCGGTAAGCGCGTGCGTTCGCTGCCGATCGATCTGGACAATATCGCCTGAACGTAAAAGGGGGGAACGGCTCCGGCCGCCCCCCTCCTAGCGCAGCCACTCGGCCAAAGCGCCTTCGACCGCCCGGATCTCTTCGGGCGTGTCGACGTCGCTCAGCTCGCCCACGGGCGTCGGCACCATGACCGTATCGGGATCTTCGCGCAGCAGCAGACCAGCGCCGCGATCGCCGCCGAGTTTCTGCAGCGGCCCAAAGCTTTCGCGGGTGAAAACTGCCGGAATGCCGGGCTTGCCGTCGGGATAGCGAACCGCGGAATTATGGCCGCGCATGGCGGCATAGATCAGGCGTTCCAGCAGTGCGGGGGTGACCAGCGGCATGTCCGCCAGCATCAGCAGCAGCCTGTCGCAGCCGGCCAGCTCGGCATGGCGCGCGGCGAGGGCGACCGAGGTCGAAAGCCCTTCCTGCGCATCGGGATTGCGGATCAGCTCCGCCTCTCCGGCCTCTGCAGCCTCCAGGGCGAAGGCAGGCGCATCCTCGCCCACCACGATCGCGCAGGCCGCCCGGTCCATGGTCAGCGCGGCCTCCAGCGCATAGCTGCCCAGCGGCTTGCCCATCACCGGGGCGTCCAGCTTGCCGCCGCCGAAGCGCGATCCCTGCCCGGCGGCCAGAAGGGCCACGAATAGCCCCCAATTCGCCGTTCCGCTCATCGGTGGGGATGCAGCATTTCATAGGCCCCGACCACTTCGGCCATGATCGAGAGCGCCAGAACGCCGGCATCGCGGCTATGCGGGATCAGGCCGACCGGCCCGGTGATGCGCGCCAACTCCGCCTCGCCATGCCCGGCAGCCCGAAGCCGCTCCATCCGGCTTTCGCGGGCCGGGGCGCCGCCTTGCGCGCCGATATAGAAGGCGGGGCTCTTCAGCGCCCATTCCAGCAGCACATGCTCCCATTCGTGATCATGGAACAGCAGCAGCACCGCCGTCCACGGATCGACCGCAATGTCCGCCGGCGCCTGGCCGAGCGAAATGCCCTGGCCCGCCTCGCGCCACTCGGCCTCGATCCCCTGCGCCGCCGCGAGCTGCTGCAGCGCGGCGCATTCGCTGCCGGCGCCCAGGATGACGAGCCGCAGGGCGGGAATGTAGGAGCGTTTCGCGATGAAGCCGGCCTGGCTGCTCAGCGGCAGATTCAGAGCGGCCTCCTGCCGCTGGCCGATCCGCTCCACGCAGGCTGCCAGGGCGCTGCGGTCCGGCGCCGGGTCGACCAAAATGTCCAGGCCCGATCCGCATGGCAGGCGGAAGTCGATAAAGGGGGAGCCTTCGCCATAGCGCAGCAGCTTCGCCTCGCCCGTCTGCATGGCCAGCTCCGCCTGGTTCGCCAGTTCGCGGTCCAGGCAATTATCCGCCATGTCCCCGGCGATAGAACCGTCGCGCCCCACGGCCAGCTGCGCACCGCAGCGCCGCGAAAAGCTGCCTTCCACATTCACCAGGGTGCACAGCGCCGCATCCCCTGCCGCGGCGTGTTCCAGTGCATCGCGATCGCTTGTCATCCTCACCTGCTTATTGCGATTGTGCTTTCATGCAAAGCCTAGCCGGGCATGGCCGCCCCGGCACGTAAATTATCGCGTTAATGGTTATTGACGTCGCGTGCAAAGCGCGCTCGATTGGCCCGGGTGGAGAAACGCAGGCTGCGCAGATTGCGGCCGAGTTTGGGAGAGTATTGAATGAGCATTTCGCGCCATCTGGTCGATCCGGAAATCATACCGCTTCTGGAGATGCCGGATATGGACATTGCCGCGCCCGGCAAGCTGGAAGAGGTGCGGGACGATCCGCGTTTCGCGATCGAGAATATGCCGCCGCCGCCTTTCGAAATTACGGAAGCCTATGCGCCGGTGCCCGGCGGCCCGGATGTGAAGCTGGTGGTAATCAATCCGCCGTCCCAGAAGAAAGACCGCCCGGCGATACTGCATCTCCACGGCGGCGGGATGGTGATCGGTTCGGCCGACATGGCCCGGATGGGCAAGCCCGAACAGGCGCTGGAGCTGGATTGCGTGGTGGTTTCGGTCAATTACCGCCTGGCGCCGGAAACGCCCTTTCCCGGCCCGCAGGAAGACAATTACGCCGCGCTCACATGGCTGGCGGAAAATGCGGCCAGCCTGGGCGCCGATTCTTCCAAGATCCTGGTGATGGGTGAAAGCGCGGGCGGCGGGCTGGCGGCGGCCCTCTCTCTGATGGCGCGCGACCGGGGCGGCCCGAAGATCATCGGCCAGGCGCTGCTCTATCCGATGCTCGATCACCGCACTGGCGGGCCGGACGATGTGTGGAAGAACAAGCATACGGGCGAGTTCATCTGGGACCGCAACAAGAACCAGTTCGGCTGGGAGGCGCTGCGCGGCGATTACAATCCGTCCGACGAGCGCAAGGGCTGGTTCTCTCCCGCATTGGCCGAAGACCTTTCGGGCCTGCCGCCGACTTATCTGGCCACGGGCGCGCTGGACCTGTTCCTGGACGAGGATCTGGATTTCGCGCGCCGCCTGATCGATGCCGGCGTCCCGACGGAGCTGCATGCCTATCCCGGCGCCGTCCATGCGTTCGATATGGTGCCCGAAACCGCGCTGCAGGCCCAGGCACAGGCCAATCTGAGCTTCGGGCTCAAGCGCCTGCTGGGTTAGCATTGGCGGCAGACGGGGCCCATCGCCGCGCGGTGGGCCTCAGCCTTCCTTCTTGTCCTTCTTCATCCCGTCGAACCAGTCTTTCAGGTTCATCGGGAAGGGGAAGATCACTGTCGAAGTATTCTGCTCGTTCGCCAGCGTATTGAGTGTGGAGAGATAGCGCAGCTGCATCGCTTCGGGCACTTCGTTCAGGATCCGGGCCGCATCGACCAGGCGGTTGGCGGCCTGATGTTCGCCTTCCGCATTGATCACCTTGGCGCGCCTCTCGCGCTCGGCCTCCGCCTGGCGGGCAATCGCGCGGATCATGGATTCGTCGATGTCGACATGCTTGATCTCGACATTGGCGACCTTGATGCCCCAGGCATCGGTCTGCTTGTCCAGGATCTCCTGAATGTCCTCGTTCAGCTTGTCCCGCTCGGTCAGCATCTCGTCCAGATCGTGCTTGCCCAGCACGGAACGCAGCGTGGTCTGCGCCAGTTGGCTGGTCGCGGCGATGAAGTCTTCCACCTGGATCACCGCGCTTTGGGGATCGAGCACGCGGAAATAGACCACCGCATTCACCTTCACCGAGACATTGTCGCGCGAGATCACGTCCTGCGTCGGCACGTCCAGCACCACCGTGCGCAAATCGGTGCGTACGATCTGCTGCACGAAGGGGATCAGGATGATCAGTCCCGGGCCCTTCACGCCGGTGAAGCGGCCCAGGGTGAAGATCACCCCGCGCTCATATTCGCGCAGGATCTTGATCGCCGCCCACAGGAAGATGATCACCAGCAGCAGAAGCGGAGTGTAGAAGCCGATATTGCCGAGGATTTCCATGGGTGCTCTCCTTAGGTTTGCTCGCTGCCTTCAGGCGCCGCCGCAACCGACAGGCGCAGGCCTTTCACGCCCAGGACGACGACACGCTCGCCCTTCTTGAGGGCTTCGGGCCCGGTCGCATTCCAGCGTTCGCTATGGACGAAGACATGGCCCTTGCCGCCCTTCCAGTCGCTGACTTCGCCGCCCGCACCGATCAGCTCTTCCTGGCCAGAGCGGACCGGGTGGCGGAAGGATTTGATGCTGACCCGCGCGATGAAGAACAGCAGCACGGCGCTGAACACGCCGAGCGCGGCGATGATCGACCAGTCGATCTGGAATTCGGGAACGTCGGTGTCGACCATGATGGCCGATCCGATCACGAAGGAGGCCAGGCCCCCTATGCCCAATATGCCGAAGGACGGGGCGAAGGCTTCCGCCACCATCAGCGCCAGGCCCAGCACGATCAGAGCGACGCCCGCAAAGTCCACCGGCAGGGCAGTGAGCCCGTAAAGCGCGACCAGCAGCGAAATCCCGCCGATCGTGCCGGGCACCAGCGATCCGGGATTCATGAATTCGAAGAACAGCCCGTAAATGCCCACCATCATCAGGATCATGGCGACATTGGGATTGGTAATGGTGGCCAGCAATTCGGTCGTCCAGTCCGGCTCCACTTCGGCGACGGCCATATCGCTGGTTGAAAGCACCTGCTCCTGGCCCGCGACTTCCACGCTGCGCCCGTCGAGCTGTTCAAGCAACGCCGTCCGGTCCGCGGCGACGATATCGATGACGCCCTGTTCCAGCGCCGCACTGGCAGACAGGCTGGAGGCCTGGCGCACCGCCTCTTCCGCCCAGTCCGCATTGCGCCCGCGCATCTCCGCCAGGGAACGGATATAGGCGACCGCGTCGTTCACTGCCTTGCGCTCACTGGCATTGGCGGGCGCCGCCGCAGCCTCTTCGCCTTCTTCGCCGTCACCGGCGGGGGAAGGGGAGCCGCCGATCTGGATCGGCGTGGCCGCGCCCAGATTGGTGCCCGGCGTCATGGCGGCGATATGGCTGGCATAGAGGATATAGGTTCCCGCGCTGGCAGCTCTCGCGCCGCTGGGATGGACATAGGTCGCCACCGGGATCGGCATGGCCAGAATGCCCTGGATGATCTTGCGCATGCTGGTGTCCAGCCCGCCGGGCGTATCCATTTCGATGATTACCAGGCTGGCATTTTGCTCGCGCGCCCGTTCCAGCCCGCTGGTGATATAGGCGGCGCTGGCGGGGCCGATCGCGCCTTCCAGCGTCAGCACCAGCGCCTGATTTTGCTGTGCAGGGGCGGGGCTCTCTTGCGCGGTTTGCGCAGCGGCGGGCGCGGCCCAGGCCAGGCTCGCCAGGGCAGTGAGAAGCGCGAATGTAGCAAGCCGTAAGCTGCTGATTGCGCTGACTAATCCTGAGAAGGGCAGCATGTCTTCGCCTTCCTCTCCGATCGTTTGGGGAGACACTATCATATTCATCGCAATCATGCCGAGATTTGTGGCGTTTCGCTGCGAAAAATCACGGCATGGGTGATTTGATCTTGACATATATAACCAAAACGGTTAGCAAAGTCAAGTCCCGTAACCTCAGCGGGATGCGGATCGGGGGCGGCATGGCCGGCTGAACCTGCTTCCACCTGTCTCATTTTGGGACAATCGCGGCTGGCGCTTGATGCGTCGGGGAGGCGGCTTCACTCGCCGGCTCCGCCCGTCCTGTTTTGCTCACGCGGAGAGGATGGAAGCCTGCAGACACCGGATGTGGTGCGGCGTTTCAGCCGCAGGGACCAAGGAGCAATGCGAGCCCGCTCCTGATTGTCCCGGCCGGTGGCGGGAGAAAGGGCCGAACCTGTGCGCGGATAGAGCGGAACTGGAACGCACCGGTCAGTCGCAAGCATTTCCATCCGCCCGCCAGACCTGACGCCCGTGGGCCTTCCGGCCCCGGCGCCAGCCGCGCGATCCGTTACTTCCATTGGGCGTAATGTCCGGGTTCGCCGCCGGATGAATAGGTGTGTCCGACCGCTCTGGTCATCCCGGACTTGTTCCGGGATCCCGCTTTCTTTGCCGACAAGTAAAAAGCTGGACCCCGGGACAGGCCCGGGGTGACATTGTGTAAATGAGTGCCGACGCCCTCATTTCCCTCATTCCTCTGCTTCCGGCAGAGCGCGGAACATCAGTGCCAGGAAGATCGCGCTGGCGGGGAAGGTGATCGCCCAGGCCGAGGCGAGCCAGATCAGCGGCGGCAATGCCATCTGGAACAGCAGGAAGGGCAGCAGCAGCCCGTTAGCGATCAGCGCGCCCTTGGCAAGGCCGCTGGCCGGCAACCGGGGCAGGCCGAATGCAGCCATCAGCGTCGCGGCGGACATCAGGCTATAGCCGTATAGATCGACCGCGAAGAGGAAGGACTCGTAAGGCACGAACAGCAGCAGTTCGATGCCTTGGGTCGCTCCCGCGGCGAGCCTGGGCGCCACGAAAGTGAGCTGCACGAAATAGACGAGGCCGGTGAGCGTGGCATACATTCCCGCGAAGCCGAGCGCGGCCAGAGTGAAGACCTTGCGGCCCGGCGGCGCGGCGCAGTGCAGCGCGGCCATCGTCACCACGAAGGCTGGGCCGAGCAGCAAAGACGGGCCGAGCAGCAACAGGATGCCGAGCGGCGTGCTCGCGCTCTCGGGCCCGCCGGCGGAACCCAGCATGCCCGCCCATTCGAACAATTGCGCGACGATATAGGCGATGCTCAGCGCGGCGGCGCAGATCGCCGCCCAGAAGCCCACGCGCTTTGTGGAAGGGGAAGCTGCCACCATGCGCTCCCCCCTCCCGTTCTTCCGTCAGGCCTGCGGCCGGTTGGCGAGCAGATCGTCGACCACGCCGGGATCGGCCAGCGTGG
This sequence comes from Alphaproteobacteria bacterium, assembly GCA_030430365.1. Classification (GTDB taxonomy): domain Bacteria; phylum Pseudomonadota; class Alphaproteobacteria; order Sphingomonadales; family Sphingomonadaceae; genus Andeanibacterium. The sequence continues at coordinate 42,602 of JAUIFP010000021.1, forward strand.
AAGTATCGCCCAGATTGCCGGTATCGTTCTCCGCGATCTTGCGCAGGATCCGCCGCATGATCTTGCCGCTGCGCGTCTTGGGCAGGCCGGGCGCGAATTGCAGCACGTCGGGCGTGGCGATCGGGCCGATCTCGCGCCGCACCCACTGGACCAGCTCCTTGCGCAGATCGTCCGAATCCTCGGTTCCGGCAGTGGTGGTGACATAGGCGTAGATGCCCTGTCCCTTGATGTCGTGCGGCATGCCGACCACGGCGGCTTCGGCCACATTCTCATGCAGCACCAGCGCGCTTTCGATTTCGGCGGTGCCCATGCGGTGGCCCGAGACGTTGATCACGTCGTCGATCCGCCCGGTGATCCAGTAATAGCCATCCTCGTCGCGGCGGCATCCGTCGCCGGTGAAGTAGTATCCCTTGTACTGGCTGAAATAGGTCTGGAAGAAGCGTTCGTGATCGCCATAGACGGTGCGCATCTGCCCCGGCCAGCTATCGGTGATCACCAGGGCGCCTTCGCAGGCGCCTTCCAGAATATGGCCCTTTTCCGGATCGACGATCGCCGGCTGCACGCCGAAGAACGGCTTGGTCGCGCTGCCGGGCTTCTGAGGAATCGCGCCGGGCAGGGGTGTGATCATGTGGCCGCCCGTTTCGGTCTGCCACCAGGTGTCCATGATCGGGCAGCGGCTGTCGCCCACCACCTTGTAATACCATTCCCACGCCTCGGGATTGATCGGCTCGCCCACAGTGCCCAGCACTTTCAGGCTCTTGCGGCTGGTCTTCTTCACCCATTCGTCCCCCTCGCGCATCAGCGCGCGCAGGGCGGTGGGGGCGGCATAGAAGATCTCGACATTGTACTTGTCGACCAC
>JAUIFP010000111.1 GCA_030430365.1 Alphaproteobacteria bacterium
TCCCCGCGTTTCTCGGTCTGCTCAACCTTGCCGACGGCGGTAACGATGCCAGTGAACATGCGGTCTCCTGTTAACGCAGGCGCTCATAGACTTCGAGCGTGTCGCTGCCAAGCTGGCGGCGCCCGGCAGGGCGCCAGCGGCCATGCGCAGACGAAAGATCGCTCAGCCCGATATTGCCGATACAGGCGCGCCCGCCGCCGATCACGATGGGCGCGCGGTAGATCAGCAGCCGGTCCACCAGATCTTCGCGCAGGAAAGAGGCGGCGGTTTCCGTCCCGCCTTCCACAAGCAGATATTGCATGCCTTCCAGCGCGGAAATCTCTGCGGGGGAGGAAATCCCGGTCCAGCCGCCGGGGACATCGCCGCGCGTGAGGACGCAGCGCTGCGGGCTGCGATCCTCCAGCCCCGGCAGGCGTACATCGAGCTGTGGATCGTCCGCGCGCAAGGTGCCGCCGCCCACCAGGATCGCGTCGCTGCGAGCGCGCTCCAGATGGGCATGGGCGCGCGCCTCGGCGCCGGTGATCCAGCGGCTGGTCCCGTCGGCCAGCGCAATGCACCCGTCGAGCGAGGTTGCCAGCTTCAGCGTCACGAAAGGCCGGCCGGCTTCGCGCATGGTCAGATATCCGGCCAGGCTGGCGCGGCAGGCGGCGTCATCCGCCAGCGTCACGCGAATGCCCGCGTCGCGCAGCCGGGCGATGCCCGATCCTGCCGTGCGGTGATCGGGATCTTCCACCCCCACAACGACATGGCCGATGCCCGCCGCGATGATCGATCCGGTACAGTCTGGCCCGCGCGCGCTTTCATGGGCGCAGGGTTCCAGCGAGACATAGAGCGTGGCGCCTTTCGCAGCGCTGCCCGCCTGCTCCAGCGCGATCGCTTCGGCATGGGGGCGCCCGCCCGCCTGGGTCCAGCCGCGGGCCAGCACCGTGCCATCGCGCGTCATGATCGCGCCCACGGCGGGGTTGGGGCGGCTGACCGGCCGACCGCGCCCGGCCAGCGCCGCCGCGGCGGAGAGCCAGCGCGAATCTTCGCGGCTTGCCGGACTATTCGCCGTCAATGGCTTCGGGCCCGGTGGTTTCCTCGGGTGCGGCAGCGGCGCTATCGGCTGCTTCTCCGCTTTCCGCTCCCCCGGTTTCGTCGCCATCGCGCAGGGCAGCGCGCTCCGCTTCCTCGGCGCGTTTTTCGGCGGCTTCCTCCTGGGCGATCTCACGCTCCATCGCGTCGACATCCAGCCCCGTCGCGCGGCCCAGCTGGCGGTACATGTCCTTGCGGAATTCGGCGCGGCGTTCCTGATCGGCGCGGATCGCGTCCTGCTTTTCCTGGTTCGCGATGTTGGAGGCGATGATCTGCTCGTCCGTGCGGCCGGGTTCGAAGCTGGTAATATAGGTGATGTCGGGCTTGCGCGGTTCGATCCGCTGGCTTTCGGGAATCGCGATGATCATCAGCCCGGTCGTGGCCGCCACTGCCACGGCGAGCACGCGCCAGCGATAGGGATTCTCGCTCCAGACCTCTTTCAGGTCGCGTGCCGCACCGGTCGGCGAAACATTTTTCCAGAAGCTCATTGCAGGAACGAATGTAGGCGCTCTGGTCGCTTCTCGCCAGTATCTTCCCGTGGGGCGCGGCGAAGCGTGCGGCCCGGCCCTCAGCCGAAGCGCGCATAGAGGCTGCGCCCATGCTCCTTCAGCCAGCGATTGGCGGGCTTGATATCCGCTTCGTAAATGCTGCCCAGCAGCGCGTGGAAATCCGGCCCATGATCGAAATGGACCAGATGTGCCACTTCATGCGCCACGACCGATCGGCGCACCATGTCGGGCGCCTGGACCAGTCGCCAGTTGATCCGGATCGTGCCGTCCCCTGCGCAGCTGCCCCAGCGGCGCTGCGCGCGCGAGAGGCGCAGGCGCGGCACCTCCACACCGGCGGCGGCGCAATAATGGGACAGGTCCAGCTCCATAAGGCTGGCCGCTTCGCTTTCCAGCCAGCGCTGCAGCCGCGCCGCCAGATTGCTTTCGGGCCCGCCCAGCCGCAGCTTGGGTGCCTGACCGTTCTCGGGCGCATCTTCCAGCAGCACCGGCTGGCGCGGGGCATCGGCAGCCCAGGCGATCAGGATCTCCGCTCCGCGATAATCCAGCGTGCCGCCGGGCATAGGCGGGGCCCTGTCGGTTGCGACTCGGGCGATTTCCCGCTCCAGCCAGTCGCGCCGGCTCTGCGCGAAATCCAGCGCGTCGGCGGTCCGGCCCCAGCGCGGCATAGTGATGCGGATCTCGCTGCCATCCGGGGCCAGGCGCATGGTCATCCGCTTGGCGGTGGGATGGCGGCGGATCGCCACCGGCACATCCCGGCCGGCAAGCGTCAGCGACGGTTCGGCGTTTTCGCGCCGCAGCCAGTCGATCATCGATCGTCCCGCCCGCTTGCGGAATCATCCGTCTGCCAGCCGTCCTCGTCCATCTCCGCCCATTCGACGATGTGATGTTCGATCGGCCCGGCCACGGTTTCGCTGACCACGCGCCCGATCACCGAAACGCCGGCCTGGCGCACCGTATCGCGGTCCCCGCTCAGCAGATAATGCCATTGGGGCAGCGGCTTGCCGTCGGCACGCAGGCGATAGGCGCAGGTGGGTGGCAGCCAGGAAACGTCTTCCACGATCTTCAGCGTCAGGCGCAGGCAATCGGGCACGAAGGCCTTGCGGTTGCGGTAATCGCTGCATTGCGCGGTGCCGGTGTCGAGCAGTTTGCAGGCGACGTTCGTATCGCTGCTGGCGCCGGTTTCGGCATCCTCGATCTTGTGCAGGCAGCAGCGCCCGCAGCCATCGCACAAGGCTTCCCACTCCGCGCGGTCGAGCTCGCCCAGCGGCAATTCCCAGAAGCGGTAGCGTAGGCCGCCGCTCGCTTGCGGCGGTTTCTTCAGCTCACCCATTTCTCGAGATCCGCGGCCACGGCATCGGGCCCTTCGTCGATCGCCAGCAGGGCAACCGGCTCGCCATCGCGCCCCATCAGATAGGCGGCGGCCGAATGGTTCATCAGATACTGCCCGTCATTCACGATCTCGCCCTTTTCGTAATAGACCTTGAACGCCTCGGCGGCGGCGGCAACCTGTTCGGGCGTGCCGGTCAGGCCCAGCAGATCGTCGGAAAAGGCGTGGGTGAATTCACCGACCTTGGCCGGCGTGTCACGCTCTGGATCGATCGAAATGAACAGCGGCTGGATCTGCGCGGCCAGGTCCGGTTCGGATTCCTTGAACTGTTCGTATCCGCGCATGATCTTCTGCACGTCGAACGGGCAGATATCCGGGCAATAGGTGTAGCCGAAATAGACGATCCGGTATTTGCCGTCGAAATCGGACCATTGGACTTCCTTCCCCTCTGAATCGACCAGGGTGAAGGGGCCGCCGATCTCGGCGCCGGCCAGCGGCGGCTCTGCGGCCTGTTGCTCTGCCGGGGAGGATCCGCAGGCGGAAAGCATCAGCGCTGCAGGGAGGGCCAGCGCCATCGCGGCGCGCTTGAAATGGGGCATGTGTGGCTTGGTCATGGCGTGGCGGTTCATGCTCTGCTAACCAGCCCTGCGCAAGGGATGAGTTGTCTTGCAGATAAACAGGAGGAGCAGGAAAGTGGCACGGGCAGGCCGCAAAACCGGATTGGCATTCGCCGCATTGGCAGGGGCCTTGCTGGCCGCTACGCCGGCGGCCGCGCAATATTCGGCGGGCTACAAGTTTCTCGAAGCGGTGAAGAAGAAGGAAAGCGAAGAGGTCATGTCGGCGCTCAAGGCGCCGGGGACGACCATCGTCAATTCGCGTGACATCACTTCGGGCGAAACCGCGCTGCACATCGTTACGCAGCGGCGGGACCTGGTGTGGATCCAGTATCTCCTGGGGCAGGGCGCCAATCCCAACATTGCCGACAACAGGGGCGTGACGCCGCTGGTGCTGGCAACGCAGCTGGGCTTTGCCGAAGGCGTGGAGGCGCTCGTCGCCAAGGGCGCGCGGGTCGATGTGGCCGATGCCACCGGCGAAACCCCGCTGATCGCCGCCGTCCACCGCCGCGACATCCCGATGATGCGCGTCTTGCTGGAAGCCGGCGCCGATCCCGACCGGGCCGACAATTCGGGCCGCACCGCGCGGGACTATGCCGCATTGGCCGGGGCCAAAAGCGCGCTGATGCAGGAAATCGAAAAGAGCGAGAAGCCCGCGTCCCAGCGCGAAGGCGCGGCCACTTACGGCCCCTCTTTCTAACGCCCTTCGATAGGGCAGAGACGAACAGGCAATGGTACAGCCCGAACAGATAGACCCGGCAGATTTCACGCTCGACGAAATGCGGCTCGCGCTCGCGCCTCTATTGGCCGAGGCCGCGGCATTCGACGGCTGGAGCGAAGAAGCGGTGGATGAAGCGGCCCAGCAGATGGGGATCGATCCCGCTGCCGCGCGGCTGGCCTTTCCCGGCGGCGCGATGGACATGATCGCGGCCTGGATCGAATCGGTCGATGCGCGGATGGCCGGGCAGTTCTCCCCCGAAGTGCTGGGCGCGATGCCGGTGCGCGAAAGGATCCGCTCGCTGGTGTTGTTCCGCCTGGAATGCGCCGCGGGCAAGGAAGAGGCGCTGCGCCGCGCCCTGGCGATCATGGCCATGCCCGGGAACGCGCCGCGCGCCCTGCAGCTCAGCTGGCACAGCACCGATGCGATGTGGCGCCTGGCGGGCGACAGCGCCACCGACTTCAACCATTATACCAAGCGCGTCAGCCTGGGCGCGATCTATGCTTCCACGCTCAGCGTGTTCGTGGGCGATGAAAGCGAAGGCAAGGCGGATACGCGGGCCTTCCTCGATCGCCGAATCGACGACGTGATGAAGTTCGAAAAGGCGAAGGCGCAGCTGCTGCAGGACTATGACGGTTTCTCGCTGACGCGGTTTCTGGGGCGCCTGCGCTATCCGGCGCGGTGAATGCGTGGGCCGGCCGCCCTGCGGGCGTCCTCGCGCGGTTCCGGCCCTCTCCCCCACCCGGCCACCCACGGCATTATCCTGCTGGGTGGCCGGGTGGGGGAGAGGGCTGGCGCAGCTCCGGCGATGCAACGGCGGCGAAAAATGTCACACCCGCAAATTCGCCGACCAACTCTAATGCGAATTAGTTGCAATTGATCCGGACATCTGGCAGCGCGCGCCTATGACGCTAGACACACTTCCCTTGGGTCAGGCTGCGCGGATCACTACCGTGGATTGGAGCCTGCTGGCGCCCGAAGAGGCGACACGTTTGCGCGCGCTGGGCATCGACACCGGGGCGGAAGTGGAAATTTCCCATCGCGGGGTATTCGCCGGCAGCGATCCGATCGCGATTGCGATCGGGCGGATGACGGTGGCGCTGCGCCGCGCCCACGCCCGCGCCATGACCGTGGAGCCGATCCGATGAGCCGGATGCGCATCGCGGCCCTGGTGGGCAATCCCAATGCGGGCAAGAGCGCGCTGTTCAATGCGCTCACCGGCGCGCGGCAGAAGATCGCCAACTATCCCGGCGTGACTGTGGAGCGCAAATCGGGCCGGCTGCTGCTGCCTTCGGGCGAACCGGTCGAACTGATCGATCTGCCCGGCAGCTACGGCTTCGATGCGACCAGCCCGGACGAGGAAGTCACCCGCAAGGTCGTGCTCGGCGAATTCCCGGGTGAGGCTCAGCCCGAGGTGCTGATCCTGGTGCTCGACGCCTCCAATATCGAACAGCATCTGGTCTTCGCGCAGGAAGTGATCGAACTGGGCCGCCCCACCATCGTGGCGCTCAACATGATCGATCTGGCGGAGCGCGACGGGCTGGTGCTCGATCCGGCCGCGCTGGAGCAGGCACTGGGCGTGCCGGTGGTGCCAACGGTCGCCGTGCGCCGCCGCGGGCTCGACATGCTGATCCAGCGCATCTCAGAGGCCGAGGAAGAAGTGGAGCGGGGCGAGGAAGAGCACCCGCGCCCGCATATCACCTTGCCGGAACGGCGGCTGACGGCGCGCAATATCGCGCGCGGGGCGATCCTTTCGGAAACCCGCAAGCACCGCCTGCATGCGCGGATGGACCGCGTGCTGCTGCATCCCTGGCTCGGCCCGCCGATCCTGTTCGGCCTGCTGTTCCTGATCTTCCAGGCGGTGTTTGCCTGGGCCGATCCCTTCATTGGCTTGATCGAAGGCGCAATCGGCACAGCCATCGGTTTCGTGCAGGCGAATATGGGCGAAAGCTTCGTGCGCGACCTGATCACCGAAGGGGTGCTGAACGGCGTGGGCTCGGTGGTGGTGTTCCTGCCGCAGATCGTGATCCTGTTCGCCTTCATCCTGGTGATGGAGGCCACCGGCTACATGGCCCGCGCGGCCTTCATCATGGACCGGCTGATGGCCTATGTCGGCCTCTCCGGGCGCAGCTTCATTCCGCTGCTTTCCAGCTTCGCCTGCGCGATCCCCGGGATCATGGCGACGCGCAGCATTGCCGACCCGAAAGACCGGCTGACGACGATCCTGATCGCTCCGCTGATGACCTGTTCGGCCCGGCTGCCCGTCTATGCCGTGATTATCGCCGCCTTCATTCCCGCGCGCAGCGTGGGGCCCGGCATCGGGCTCCAGGGTCTGGTGCTGTTCGGCCTTTATGTTTCCGGCATTATCGGTGCGATGCTCGTGGCCTTCGTGCTGCGCCGCACGGTGGCCAGGGGCATGGCCAGCGGTTTCATCATGGAACTGCCCAAATACCAGCTCCCGCGAATCTCCGACCTGCTGATCGGGCTGTGGCAGCGCGCGTGGGTGTTCCTGCGCCGCGCGGGTACGATCATCTTCACGGTCACGGTGGTGCTGTGGATCCTGCTGAGCTTCCCCAAGGCCGGACCGGGCGAAAGCCAGGTCGATGCCTCTTTCGCCGGGCAGATGGCCAATGGCCTCGCCGTGGTGGTGGAACCGATCGGCTTCAATCGCGACATGGCGCTGGCGCTGATCCCGGCCATGGCCGCGCGCGAAGTGGCCGTTGCCTCGCTCGCCACGACCTATGCCGTGGATGCGGAAGACGAGGATGCGGCCGCCGAGGCGCTGGGAACGAAGCTGGCTGCCGACTGGACCCTGCCGATGGCGCTGGCCTTCCTCGCCTGGTTCGTCTTCGCGCCGCAATGCCTCTCCACCATCGCCGTGGTCCGGCGCGAAACCAATGGCTGGAAATGGCCGGTGGTGATGCTCGTCTATCTCTTCGGCCTGGCCTATATCTTCGCCGGGCTGACCTATTGGGCGGCAGTCGCGCTGGGGCTCTGACTTTTCCCCGGTAGCCTGTGGAAAGGGCCGAGCGGGGGTGGCGACTCCTCCGGCCT
>JAUIFP010000022.1 GCA_030430365.1 Alphaproteobacteria bacterium
TGGAAAACATGATCATGATGGGCGACATCAAGATCCCGAAAGAGGCCATCAGCCGCCAGATCGCGGAATCGGTGGACCTGATCGTGCAGGTGAAGCGTCTGCGCGACGGTTCGCGCCGCACGACCAACATCACCGAAGTGATCGGGATGGAAGGCGACGTGATCGTGACGCAGGAACTGTTCAAGTTCGAATATCTGGACGAGACCGAGGACGGCAAGATCCTGGGCGAGCACCAGTCTTCCGGCCTGCGCCCCTACACGCTGGAAAAGGCGCGCCAGTTCGGCTTCGACCAGGCGTATCTGGAAGCCTGCCTTTAAGGCAGGCGCTCTCAAACGCCGGTCGCGGACCATTCGGTCCGTGTCTGTGTCCTGAAAATCATCCATAAACCCGGCCGCCGATTCCGCGCATCAGCCGCTGGAAAGGCGTTCCCAGTAGCGCAGGAAGCGCCTTTCCAGAGCGGCCTCCTGGGTTGACGCAAAACCGGCAGCGAAACTTTGTGACCTTCCGCCGATCGCAGCCGCGCCTGCCAGCGCGCGGTCGAGCTGCGCGAGATGCGCCAGAAGCGCGCCATTGTCCGCTTTTTGCTGATTGCCGACATGCTTGCCGTGCCAGAAATGCGGCTTCAGCAGGCCTTCGAATGCGCGCCCCGCAGACTGCCCATCTGTGACCTTCCGCGAGGTGCCCCCTCCCCGCCCCAGCGCGGCATCCCAGGCCGCGGCGAAGCTTTCCCCGCCGCGCCTTCTGCGCAGGCGATAGGCCGTCTCTCGCGCCATGCGAACGCGCCGCGCCGCCAGTGTGACGCAGCGGGTTTCCGCCAGCGCACCCAGAAAGTCCGCCTGGCGTTTGGGCGTCCAGCCATCGGTTCGGCCGCGCAGCGGAACGGGAAAGAAGGCCGGTACGCGCACATGCCGCGCCCGGCGAAGCGATCGGGGAGGATAAGTCTTCATCTGCGAGGTTAAGGCAGATTTGGCGCGTGTAGGAAAACGGTTTTTTCAAGCGGGCTTGGGCTGGCTGCCGCGCGCGCCACCGATTAGGGTGCGCCGACCAGATAGTGCAATTGGCAGGCGGCCTGCGGGCGGCCCATCCACCGAGGTAGCATGACCGAATTCGTCCGATCGCAGATTTACAATCCCGACATCACGGCTTCGGCCGGGTTGCTGCTGTTCCTGCTCGCCCTGTGGCTGCTTGCCGGGCGGTGGATCAAATCGCGCGACAATCTGCCTGACGTGGTGGTGCGCAGATGGACGGCCAATGTCCGCAATCTGCTGCTGATCGTTGCCCTGATCGGGCTGATCATGATCTGGGCCCCGCAATTGCGTACCTTCGCCCTGTCCCTGACCGCCGTGGCCATTGCGCTGGTGGTGGCGACGAAGGAACTGATCCTGTGCCTTTCCGGCTCCGCGCTGCGCACTTTTACCCGCGCCTATTCCGTGGGCGACTATGTGCATGTCGGTGCCACCCGCGGCGAAGTGATCGATTACAACCTGCTGGCCACCAGGCTGAACGAGCTGGAACAGCGCGATGGTTCCTTCGTCCCCACGGGGCGCAAGATCGTGCTGCCGCACAGCATGTTGTTTGGCGGAGCCGTGAGGGCCCAAAGCCAGATCGAGGGGCGAGTTCCGCATTGCTTCCGCCTGACTTTCGAACCCAACCGGAACCTCTTTTCGGAGCAGGCAAAGCTGCAGGAGATTGCGGATGCGGCGCAGAAATCCGTCGAGGAAGCGGCGGCCGCCCCCAAGAAGAAGCGCACCGCCAAACCGGTGGCACCCCCGGCCCTGATCCAGTTCGGCACCAGCGAGATCGGCAAATACCGGATCGACGTTACCGCCACTGCCGTGCCCGAACTCGTGATCGAAACGGAAAATGCGATCGCCTGCGCCATCGGGGACCATGTGCACCGGATGGAAATTACGGCCCCGAAAGGCACCAATCCCCAATAGGGCTGACCCCGCAAGCCGACACGAAAAGGGCGCGCAAAGCTCATGCCTTGCGCGCCCCGTTTCGGCCTCCGTGGGGGGAGGTCGATTACATCACTTCGGTGTCGTCAGCCGGAACTTCCTCGACCGTTTCCATAGCCGGTTCGGCGACGTCGGTGGCGACTTCGTCGGTAGCCGCAGGAACTTCCGCGACTTCGGCAGGAGCTTCGGCAGCCATTTCGGCTTCCGGATTTGCAGCTTCTGCAGTTTCGCCCTGGCAAGCAGCCAGCGCGAAAGAAGCCGAAGCCAGTGCGACGAGCAATGCAGTCTTTTTCATTTTCGTTTCCTGAAAATGCCCAACATCCATGATTGGCCGGGCGCGCGGGCCGCTACGCCTCGTTTTATCGATTGTCTATCGAAATGTTTGGGGCCTCTGCTTTTTTGCCTTCCGGACCTCCTTGCCCAGCGCGGCCCGCGTTGACATCCACCCGGGCGCCATGCACGTTGATAGCTTGCTAGCGAGGGGAAGCAGGGTGGCAATCAATTTTCGCTGGCATGGCCTTGCCTCCCTTGCTGCACTCGCCCTAGCCCCGGCTCAGGCGGCTGCGCAAGGCGTTGACGACAACGCCGTGGCCAGCGCCAGCGACGCATTCGGCATCTCGGTCGGCAATGAAAGCATCGGGATCTACAGTTCGGGCGATGTCCGCGGCTTCGACCCGGTCGATGCCGGCAACACCCGGATCGAGGGCCTGTATTATGCGCCGATCGACAGCCTGCCATCTCGCCTGTTGCGCGGAAGCACCGTGCGCGTGGGTATCGCGGCGCAGGGTTATTCCTTTCCCGCGCCGACGGGCATTATCGACTATCAATTGAATATCAGCGGCGAGAGCGACCAGCTCGCGCTCAGCTTCGAGCGGGCACAGTTCGGATCGCTAGTGGCCAATGCCGAGTTGCAGCTCAGATTGAGCGACCAACTGGGAGCCTATGCCGGCGGTGAATACCGATCGCAGAACCGCCATGAAGGCGGCGACTTTCTGAGGTATAATTTCGCCGGCGGGCTGGTCTGGCGCCCCTATGCCGGTGCCAGCATAACCGGCTTCGGCGGAACTACCCGCACCTATGACGACGAAACGCCGCCATCTATCTTCCCCGGCGGGGCCTATCTGCCGCCGCAAATCGAACGCGGCCCGGCCATCGGCCAGAGCTGGTCCGACAGGGACAGTCGCAACACCATATTCGGCGCGGTGACCAAGCTGCCACTGGGGCCCTGGCTGGTTGAGGTCGGGACATTCCATGCCGTGCGCAACACGCCGCTGACTTTCACGGATCTGTTCGCCGGGATGCGCCCCGACGGCACCACCCCGAACCGGGTGATCATTGCGGATGCGGACAATCGCGACCGCATGCTGTCGGGCGAACTGCGCGTGACGCGGACATTCGGCAGCACCGATCTGGCCCACCGGATCACGGTGAGCTTGCGCGGGCGGCATGGCGAAAGGCGGTTCGGCGGTGCGCAGCGTATCCCGCTGGGCGAGAGCAGCCTGCATTTCGCCGATGAGCGGCCGCAGCCGGTTTTCGCGTTCGGCCCTCAAGACCAGGACGAAGTGAGACAGGCCAATTTGGGCATCAGCTATTCCTTGACCCGCCCGGAGCGCTTCTCCCTCGATATCGCGCTCTCCGCCGGCCGCTATCGCAAGACGGTCGATTTCGCCGGAGCATCGTCTTCGGCCACCACGCGCGACGATCCGATTACCGGCAGTGTTACCGGTACCTACAGCTTCACGCCGCGGCTCGCCGTCTATGGCGGCTATGTCCGCGGCTTCGAAGAAGTGCCGGTTGCACCGTCGAGCGCAGTCAACAGAGGCACTGCCCCGCCGGCCATCCGCACCAAGCAGGCGGATATCGGCATCCGCTATGCTTTGACGCCGGAAATGAGCCTGGTGACCGGCGTCTTTTCGATCACCAAACCCTATTACAATGTCGATGGCGCCTCTTTCTACCGCGAGCTCGGCAATTCCAGCAGCCGGGGACTGGAAGTCTCGCTGGCCGGCAGCCTGAAGCCGGGCCTGACCTTCGTGCTCGGCCATGTCTCGCTCGATGCGAAGATCACCGGCGAACTGGTGGATGACGGCACGATCGGCCCCCGCCCCATCTCCAGCATCCGCCGGCGCAGTGCGCTCAATCTCGACTGGCGGCTGGAAGACGGGCTGAGCCCCGTTTCCTTCGATCTGAGCGTGGAGAGCCTCTCCCCGCGCGTTGCCAATGCCAGCAACACCCTCTCCGCCCCGGCGCGCGAAGTTATCGATCTGGGCATGCGCTATCGCTTCGAAGTGGGGCCGGCGCGCGCATTGCTGCGCCTGGAACTTGCCAATGTGCTGGACGATTACGGCTGGCTGGTCTTCTCCAACGGCGCCTTCATGTATTCGCAAGGGCGGCGCGTGCTGGCGGAACTGCGGCTGGACCTGCCATGATCCGAGCCACCGCATCCGGCGGCGATCACATATCCGGCTGCGCCCAGCCGGTGATCCCCATCATCAGCAGCGTCAGGCCGATCAGCGCGCAGATGAAGAATATCTTCGTCCAGGGCACCCAGCCCACCCGGTCGATATCGCGCCTTTTCGTGCGCCGCTGCTCCGCCCAGAAGGCGATCAGCGCGCCCAGCAGCAGCAGGCCGCCCCACAGGGCCGACAGCGTGGCGTCGCTGGCAAAGCGGATGGCGTCGGGCTCATGCAGCATCGTGCGGCGCGATATGGCTACGCAGCCGCTTCATCGCAATGCTTGATCGCCCTGCCTGACGACGATGCCTGACCACGATGCTTGATCACGATGCTTGATCACTGGCCAAAGCCCCCTAAAGCGGCGCCATGAATGCTGCAGCGCACCAAGCCAGGCCCTTGCTGGCCCTGGTTATCCGCATCGGGGGCGTGGCTGCGCTGGCCACGATGGCGGCGCTGGTCAAACTGGAATCCGAACGCGGCGTGCATCTGGCGGAGATCATCTTCTGGCGCCAGGGCCTGACCATTCCGATGGTGCTGGCCTGGGTGATGGCCACCAGCAGTGTTTCCGTGCTGAAGACCAAGCGCCCCTGGACCCATGCCAAGCGCGGAATCTACGGCTCGGGCGGAATGGTGCTGAACTTCCTGGCGGTCACCATGCTGCCCCTGGCCGAAGCGACGACGTTCTCCTTCACCGCGCCGATCTTCGCCGTGGTGCTTTCCGCCCTGCTGCTGCACGAACGGGTCGGCCCCTATCGCTGGGCGGCGGTGCTTCTGGGCTTCGTGGGCATTCTGATCATCGCGAGGCCCGGCGGCGCGGATATCGCCATGCTGGGTGCGGGTATCGCGCTGAGCGGCGCCTTCATGGTCGCACTGATTTCGATCCAGGTGGCCGATCTGGGCCGCACCGACAAGCCGATCGCAATCGTCTTCTGGTTCGCGGCGACCACCACCCCGATCGCGGCACTGTTCCTGCCCTTCGTGATGACCCGGCACAGCGCGACGGACTGGCTGATCCTGATGGCGATCGGCGTGATCGGCGGGCTCGGCCAGCTGTTGTTCACCGCCAGTCTGCGATTCGGCACGGTGGCGAGCGTAATTGTGATGGATTATTCATCGCTGATATGGGCAACGCTCTATGGTTGGATTATCTGGGATCGGCTTCCACCGGGATCCACCTGGCTCGGGGCGCCTCTGATCGTCGCGGCGGGCATCACCATCGCCTGGCGGGAGCACCGGCTTTCACGGCCCGTCAGAGTCGCTTCGGACTGACGGAACCGGGGCGCAGGGAATGTGTTTTGAATCCACCGTCCGGATAAGGACAAGATAAGGAAAGTACGATGGTTCGCAAATTGGTACTGGCAGTCGGCCTGGGCGCTCTGGCTTTCACCGTTTCGGCGTGCAACACGGTCAAGGGCCTCGGCAACGACATTGAATCGGTCGGCGAGGCCGGTGAAGAGGCGATCAACTCCTGATCGCGCCCTTCGTTCTTCACATCTTTCGATAGACAAGTGTGAGATTGTTGGCGGGCATTTCCGCCCGCCGCATTCTCTTCAAACCGTTCTTTTCGGCCAGCGCGTCGACATCCTCGATCCGGCGAATGCCCCAGGCCTGGTTGCGCTGCTGAAGGCTGCGGTCGAACGCCAGATTGGATTCCGCCGGCTCCACCGCATCTTCGAAATACGGGCCGTAGAGAACCAGCGGCGCGCCTTGCGGCAATAGCCGCCCGGCCGCTGCAAACAGGCCCTCGCTCGCTTCCCACGGGCTGATATGGATCATGTTGATGCACAGCATCGCATCGGCTGCGCTTACCGGCCAGTCGCTCGACGCGGCATCCAGCAGCAGCGGCTCCAGCACATTGCCCAGCCCCTCTTCCTCGCGCCATGCGGCGATCGAGGCGAGCGCGGTCTCATCCGGATCGGTCGGCTGCCATTGCAGCGCGGGGAACGCGCGGGCGAAATGGACCGCATGTTCGCCCGTGCCGCTGGCGATTTCCAGCACGAGCCCGCTTTCGGGCAATTCGCTTTCCAGGATTTCGGCGATGGGCTGGCGGTTGCGCAGCGCGGGGGGAGCCGACTGTTTCATCGCAGCAGCGGCTCTTCGAAACGGTGCGCTGCGCGCTTCAGCGAGTCATGATCGTGCACAAAACGTCCTCCGGCTTTTTCACGGGCCAAGCCTAGAATGGCCCTGGCCAGCGTGGCAGCCGAAATCGACCGAAAACGCCGATTGCTTCCTTGGAGGAACAGGTCGGCAAGCGGGCTGAACAGCCGACCCAGCCCCTCTGCCGGCCGCAGATCGTCATGCCGGATCCCCCGGATGATGCCGGGGCGCAATATGTCCAGCCGCTTGAAGCGCATCTTCGCCAGTGCCGCCTCAACCTCGCCCTTCACCTGGAGGTAAAGCGTCTTGCCCAGCGGATTGGCACCGGCGGAAGAGATGAAGATGAAGTGCCACGCCCCCGCTTCCTTGGCCGCTTCGGCGACCTGCAGAACCAGCTTTTCGTCCACGGCACGGAACGCCTTTTCATCCTGGCCCGCCTTGGCCCAGGTGGTGCCCAGCGCACAGATCATCACTTCGGGGCGGGTCGCCGCCAGCGCTTCGCCCCACAGATCGGTTTCGGCCAGGCGCATCTGCATGCGCACGCCGTGCGGCAGCGGAACCTCTCGCCGGGACAGCGCGACAAGATCGAAATCCTCGCGCCCGATCAGCTCCTGCATCACGGCGCGGCCCACCAGCCCCGTCGAACCGACCATGCCCAGATGAACGGGTTCGCGTGGTGGCGGCGGATTGGCCTGTTCCTTCCCGCCTTTGCGGGTTGCGGCCTGCTTTGACATCGCGGCACTCATACGTTCGACAGCCCCATCGGCACCTTACCGAAGATCCTGGCATATTGATCGATCGCATAGCGGTCGGTCATGCCCGCAATGAAATCGGCGATGTGCCGGCTTCTCTGCGGTTCCTGCTCCGGCAGGCTTTCACGCCAGCCATCGGCCAGCAGCGATCCATCCTGTGTATAGGCCGCATAAAGCCGCGCGACCACATTGCGTGCCCGTTCCGCCGTTTCGACCTGATCCGCATGCAGATAGAGCCGGTCATACATGAAGCGCTTGAGCTGCCGTTCCTGCGCGGCGAAATCCGGGGAGAAACAGGCCAGCGCCCTGCCCGCTTCGCGGACCTCCTTTACGGATCCGATATCGGCAATATTGCTGCGCGTGGTTTCCAGCAAATCGTTCACCATCAATCCGATCTGGGTTCTGACAAGTTCGCGTAGCTGCCTGTCTCGCGGAGCGTTTGGGAAGCGGTTTTCGACCTCCCGCCAGAGATCGGCGACGAAATCGAGCGTCAGCAGATCGTCCAGCACCAGAAAGCCCGCCCGCAGCCCATCGTCGATATCGTGATTGTCATAGGCAATATCGTCTGAGATCGCCGCCACCTGCGCCTCCAGCGAGGGCCACAGATGCAGCTCCAGCGGAATGGCGGTGTCCACTTCCTCCATCGCCCAGCCGGGCTCCGCCACCGGCCCGTTATGCTTGGCCAGCCCTTCCAGCACTTCCCAGCTCAGATTGAGCCCTTCGTGATCACAATAGGGGCTTTCCAGGCGCATCAGCGTGCGCAGCGACTGCGCATTGTGATCGAATCCCCCATGGCGCCCGAGCGCGCCATCCAGCGCCTTCTCTCCTGCATGGCCGAAAGGCGGATGGCCGATATCATGCGCCAGGCACAGCGCCTCGGTCAGGTCCTCATCCAGGCCAAGCGCCCGCGCCACGACCCGCCCGATCTGCGCCACTTCGATACTATGCGTCAGGCGCACCCGGTAATGATCGCCATCTGGCGCGATAAACACCTGAGTCTTGTGCCGCAGCCGGCGGAAAGCGATGGAATGGATCACTCGGTCCCGGTCGCGCTGGAATGCGCTGCGCGGGCCGCGCGCGCCGGCGCGTTCCTCAGGAAATTCGCGCCCGCGCGATTGCGCAGGATCGGAAGCGTAAGGCGCGCGGTTCATGCTTGCGCTCGTCATTCGGGCGGGGGCTTAGGCAAGCTGCAGCGCGATGGCAACAGGCGGCCGGCCGGTGTCCCCGCAGCTATTGCCCAAGGATCCAGTCGGCGGCCTTTTGCGAATGGATGCGGGTGCAATCGTAGATCGGCAGAACGTTGGCATCCACGTCAACGATCATGTCCAGTTCGGTGCAGGCCAGAACGATCGCCCGGGCCCCTTCCTTTTCCTTCACCACGATCATCGTCTTCAATGCACGCTGTGCATCGCGCGTGACCTTGCCGTGCATCAGCTCTTCATAGATGATCCGGTCCAGCCGCTCGACATTGGCCATGTCCGGCGGCAGCAAATCCACCCCATGCGCGACCAGCCGCTTGCGATAGAAGCTTTCGGTCATAACGTTGCGCGTGCCGAACAGCGCGGCGGTCTTCACCTTGTCCGCCTTCATCTTTTCGCCCACCGCGTCGGCGATATGCAGGATCGGGACGTCCACCGCGGCGGCGACATCGTCATACACCTTGTGCATCGAATTGGCCCCGATGATCAGCGCGGTTGCGCCCGCATCAGCCAGCCGCTTGGCCGATTCCGTCACCACGCGCGCGGCATCGTCCCAGCCGCTATCCTCCGTAATCCTGTAAAGCTGGGAGAAATCCAGGCTCTCGATCAGCAGCGGCGCGCTCGCCGGGGAAGGAGCCCTGCTTTGTACGATCCGGTTGATATGTTCGTAATAGGTGCTGGTGGAGACCCAGCTCATTCCGCCGATTAGGCCGAGTTTTCTCAACGCTTGAGCCCTTTGCCGTTTCTGTCGCCGTGCGATGCCCGATTGATGCAGCGGCAGCGGGGTTTGCGCCGCCTTTCCCAACATGGTCGAGACAGGCGGAGGGATGCCCGCGCCGAACGAAATTATCAAGCTCGGCGCGATAAAACCCGCTTGCTGTGCCTTAAAACGCCTTAATAATCTCTTCGACCATCTTCTTGGCATCGCCCAGCAGCATCATGGTCTGATCCATATAGAACACGTCATTATCCACGCCTGAATAACCGACGCCGCTCATGGATCGCTTGATGAAGAAGATCGTCTTGGCCTTGCCCACATCGAATACCGGCATGCCGTAGATCGGGCTGGAAGGATCGGATTTCGCAGCCGGGTTCACCACGTCGTTGGCCCCGATGACGAAGGCGACGTCGGTCTGGGCGAATTCGCTGTTGATGTCCTCCAGCTCGAACACTTCGTCATAAGGCACATTGGCCTCGGCCAGCAGCACGTTCATATGCCCGGGCATGCGTCCCGCCACGGGGTGAATGGCGTATTTCACCGTCACCCCTTCTTCCTTCAGCAAATCGCCCATTTCGCGCAAAGTGTGCTGCGCCTGGGCCACCGCCATGCCGTAACCGGGGATGATGATCACCTGGTTCGCTTCCTTCAGCAGGAAGGCTGCGTCTTCCGCGCTGCCGCGCTTCCATGGGCGGTCCGTCTTGGCCTCTCCCTCTCCGCCGCCGCTTTCGGCGCCGAAGCCGCCCGCGATCACGGAGATGAAGCTGCGGTTCATCGCCCGGCACATGATGTAACTCAGGATCGCGCCCGAGCTGCCGACCAGCGCGCCGGTGACGATCATCGCCGTGTTGTGCAGCGTGAAGCCCATCGCCGCTGCCGCCCACCCCGAATAGCTGTTCAGCATGGAAACGACGACCGGCATATCCGCTCCGCCGATGGGGATGATCAGCAAAAAACCGATCGCGAAAGCCGCCGCCAGGATGATCCAGAACAGCGCGTTCTCGCCCGGCCCGGCATTGGCGGAAACGGCAAACGCGCCGACCATGGCCACGATAGCCACCAGCGTGCCCAGATTAATCAGGTGCCGCGCGGGCAGCAGGATCGGCGCCCCCGACATATTGCCGTTGAGCTTGGCAAAGGCGATGACGCTGCCGGAAAAGGTGATCGCGCCGATCGCCGCGCCCAGCGCCATTTCCACCCGGCTGACGGTCAGGATATTGCCGTCCATGCCCAGAATGTCGAACGCCCCGGGATTGAGGAAGGCGGCAGCGGCCACCAGCACCGCGGCCAGGCCGACAAGGCTGTGAAACGCCGCGACAAGCTGCGGCATGGCAGTCATCGCGATGCGCCTTGCGATCACGAAGCCGATCAATCCGCCGATCAGGATCGCAGCGCCGATTTCCGGCAAGCTGGCGATTTCGTGGGTCACCAGCGTGGTCACCACGGCGATCAGCATGCCCGCCATGCCGAAGCGGTTGCCCCGGCGCGAACTGGCGGGCGAGCTCAGCCCGCGCAGCGCGAGGATGAAGCATACGCCCGCCACAAGATAGGCCAGCGGCACCCAGGGGCTAACGGCGGCGTGACCGGCGCCCGATGCAAGAAACAGCAGCATCAGCCTTTGCCCCCGTCATCCTTGGCGGCTGGCCGTTCCTTCTTCTTGTACATCGCCAGCATGCGTTCGGTCACGGCAAAGCCGCCGAAGATGTTGACGCTGGCCAGCACCACGCCTGCCAGGCCAAGCCATTTGGCCGCGGGGCTTCCCGCTGCAGCGGCAGCGATCAGCGCACCGACGATGATGACGCTGGAAATGGCATTGGTAACCGCCATCAGCGGCGTGTGCAGCGCGGGAGTGACCGACCAGACGACGTAATAGCCCACGAAGCAGGCCAGCACGAAGATCGACAGGATCGAAACGAAATCCATGTTTTACTCTCTCCCTCACCCCAACAGGCGTTCGCTGACCACCTTTCCGCCTCGCGTCAGCCGGATAGCGTCGCCGATTTCCTCGTCGAGGACCGGTTTTTTCGTTTCCTCGTCCCAGAAGGCCGAGAAGAAATTATAGAGATTGCGCGCGTACAGCGCCGAGGCATCGGCAGCCAGGCGGCTGGGCGTGTTGGAATAGCCCATGATCTTCACCCCGTGCTTCTCCACGACCTCGTCCGGCACGGAGCCTTCCACATTGCCGCCTTGCGCCACGGCCAGATCGAAGATCACGCTGCCTGGCTTCATGCTGGCGATCTGTTCGTCGCTTATCAGGCGGGGCGCCGCCCTGCCCGGGATCAGCGCCGTAGTGATCACGATATCCTGCTTGGCGATGTGGCTGGAAACCAGTTCGGCCTGAGCCTTCTGATATTCCTCGCTCATTTCGGTGGCATAGCCGCCCGTCCCCTCGCCCTCGATCCCGGCAACGCTTTCCACGAAGATCGGCTTGGCCCCCAGGCTTTCGATCTGCTCCTTCGTGGCGGAGCGCACATCGGTGGCGGAAACCTGCGCGCCCAGGCGCCGCGCGGTCGCGATCGCCTGCAAGCCCGCCACGCCCACGCCCATCACGAAAGCGCGCGCGGCAGTGATCGTGCCGGCGGCCGTCATCATCATGGGAAAGGCGCGGCCATATTGCTCGGCAGCGGAAATCACCGCCTTGTAGCCGGAAAGGTTGGACTGGCTGGAAAGCACATCCATGCTCTGCGCGCGGGTGATGCGCGGCATATATTCCATCGCCAGCGCTTCCAGCCCGGCTGCGGCATAGGCATCCACGCGCGCGCGCTGCCCCGTCGGGTCCAGCACGGCAGCCAGCATGGCGCCGGGCGCGGCCCCTGCCAGCAAGGCCGGATCGGGGCCCTGCACGGCCAGAATAATGTCTGCATCCTTGATAACCGAGGCCACATCGCCAAGCGCGGCGCCAGCATCCACATAGGCGGAATCGGGGATCGACGCGCGAAGCCCCGCTTCGCTCTCTACCGCGAGCTGAGCCCCCAACGCGCTGAATTTCTTTATTGTCTCAGGCGTTGCGGAAACTCGATATTCACCCGCGGCTCGCTCTTTCAATACGGCGATCCGCATTCCCTCTCCCAGCCATTTTATGTCAGGAAATTATGACGATAACTCCAAGTGCGATCAGGGCGATGATCGGTGTGGACCACTTCAGCAGCGTAATGAAGCTTTCATAGGTCTTGGTGGCCGCCTGCATGTCATTTGCCGATTCCATGAATGATTTCCCTGGTCGTAAGTTGGAAAAATGTCTGTCCCGGCCGGTCTAGCGCCCAATTTGCCGCCACTCAAGAGGCCGCTTTTGCCGCCTCAGGCCAAAGACTTACGCATTCTGCAACAGGCTTAATCAGCTCTTTACCCGCATCGGCTAAATCCAGGTGCGTGCCAAACTTGGACAGTGGGGAACGATGACAGAGCCGGAACAGCGCCTGTTGATGCTGATTGACGACGAGCCGGCTCAGAGCCGGCTGATAACGGCGCTTGCCTCACGCGAGGGCTGGCGCACGGTGGTAGCCAAGGATTCCGATACCGCGATCGCCACACTGGGCACGCGCGAAGGAATGCAGCTAAACGCGATCATCCTGGACCAGTGGGTACCGGGGGACGATGCCTGCGCCCTGATCGCAGAGCTCAAATCGCGCCGTCCGGCCCTGCCCATTCTGATGCTGACCACCAGTTCCAGCCCGCTGCTGGCCGTGGAAGCCATGCGCGCAGGCGCAACGGACTATCTAGTCAAGCCGGTCGCCCCCGATCGGCTGATGCAGGCCCTGCGCAGCGCGACCACCCGCGAGGCACCGCGCAACGAGCTGCAGCCGCTGACCGAAAAGCTGGCCGGCTCGCTCGATTTCGATTCCATGATCGGCACCGCTCCGCGTTTCCGCACGGCGCTGGCCAAGGCGGCCAAGGCGGCGCGCGGCCACGGCAATGTGCTGATCGTGGGCGAAACCGGCACCGGCAAGGAAATGGTGGTGCGCGCCATGCATGCGGCCAGCCCGCGCGCCCGCGCACCGTTCCGTATCGTCAATGTCGGCGGCATTCAGGCCAGTTCGCTGGAATCGGCGCTGTTCGGCCATGAAAAAGGCGCATTTCCCGGCGCATTCGACCGCCAGATCGGCGCCCTGCAGCATTGCGACGGCGGCACTCTGGTGCTCGACGATGTCGACCGCATGGCCAAGGCCATTCAGGACCGGCTGGCCGAAGCGATTACCACCCGTTCCATCCGGCCCGTCGGTGCGCGGCACAGCTTCCGCACAGACATCCGCATTATCGCGGCGAGCAACGTTCCGCTGGCCCCGCTGGCGGAAACGGGCGAATTCAATCCCGAACTATTTGCCGCGCTGGCCGCGACCCGCATCGAATTGCCGCCCCTGCGCGACAGGCTGGGCGATCTGGGCGGGCTGACCCGCTATTTCCTGGGCAAGATCGGCGAACAGCCGGGACTGCGCCCCCTCGGCATTACGGACGGCGCGCTTAAGCTGCTTTCGGCCTATGACTGGCCCGGCAATGTCCGCCAGCTGCAGGCCGTGCTGTTCCGCGCCGCGGTGTTCTGCGACGGGGATGCCCTGACCGCCGGCGACTTCCCGCAATTGATGGAATTGCTGGGCGAACCGCAGGACAATAACGAATATTCGTCGCATGAAGGCGTCGGCATTCAGCTCTATACCGCCGATGGCAATCTGCGTCCGCTGGAAGAAATCGAGGCGGACGTCATCCGGCTCGCCATCGGGCATTATCGCGGCAGGATGACCGAAGTCGCCCGCCGCCTGGGCATCGGCCGCTCCACGCTCTACCGCAAGCTGAGCGATCTGGGCATCGATAACGACGCGGCCTAAGCGGCCCTTCCGCCCGGCTCGCAATCATTTCCCGCATCGCGGCACGTCCCGCTTGGCGGCATGGCCTGCCTTGGCTAGGGCGGCCCCAGGCCGATGAGAATGGCCGGATTGGGAGCCTTGGATGACCGACAATTCCTCTTTTTCGGGGCGCACCGCGCTAATCACCGGCGCCGCCTCGGGCATCGGTGCGGCGACTGCCGAATGGCTGGCGCAGCGCGATATCGGGCACCTAATCCTGGTCGACCGCGATGAAGCAAAGCTCCAGGCGCTCGAACTGCCCTGCGAAACGACGCTTCATCTCGGCGATGTCGGAGAGACCGATTTCTGGTCCGGCCTTGAGGAGCAAGCACCCAAAATCGACCTTGCGCTGATCAATGCAGGCATTGCCTCGGGCGCCCCGATTGCAGAGCAGCCTTTCGCCGAGTGGCGCCGGCTGATGGGCGTCAATCTCGACGGGTCCTTCCTCACGCTGGCGGCCGTGCTGCGCAACATGCTGAAGCATGACGGGGGCAGCATCGTGCTGACTTCCTCCGTCACCGGCATCAAGGCGTTTCCCGGCAGCGGCGCCTATGCCGTCTCCAAGGCGGCGATCGCCCATCTTTCGAAAATCGCGGCGGCGGAGAATGCCGCCCACGGTATCCGCGTGAACGCCGTGGCGCCGGGCGGCGTCGATACGCCGATCTACGAAACCGATCCCAATTTCATGCAGCTGGTGGAAGATCAGGGGCGCGAAGCGGCCTTTGCCCAGGCTGCTTCGACCACGCCGCTCAAACGCTTCGCCGAAGCGGAAGAAATCGCCGGGCTGATCGGCTATCTCTTGTCGGAAGAAGCGCGCAATATCACCGGCGCGGTGTTCTCCAGCGATGGCGGGCTCTCGCTCTAGATCCGCCCCTATGCGCCCGGGAGAGTGCTGAAATCGGTGAGCGCCGCATCGCGCATTCCGCGCCAGACATTGCGTGCCTGCACTGTTTCGGGGACGTCATGCACGCGCAGCAGCTGCACCCCTGCATCCAGCCCCTTCAGCGCCAGGGCCAGCGAACCGCCCAGCCGCTGATGCGCGGGCGCCTCTTTTGACAGGGCCCCGATCATCCGCTTGCGGCTGGCGCCCAGCAAGATCGGCTGCCCCAGGGCGTGGAACAGCGGCAAGGCGTTCAGCAGCGCCAGATTGTCCGCCAGAGACTTGCCGAAGCCGATACCGGGATCGAGGATGATCATTTCAGGCGCAATGCCTGCCGCAATCGCGCGGTCGCGCTGCGCCGCCAGGGAATCGAACACGTCGAACACGACATTGCCGTAGTTCCCGTCCGCATGCAGATCGTCGCCCTCGCCCGGCGCATGCATCAGGATCACCGGCACCTTGGCGGATGATGCCAGTTCGATGCTGCGCGGATCGTAACGCAAGGCGGAAACGTCATTGATGATATGCGCGCCCGATTGCAGCGCGGCCTCCATCACCGCCGGGCGCCTGGTGTCGACGCTGATCGCGGCGCCCATCGGCGCCACGGCCTCCACTGCGGGGATGACGCGCTTGATCTCGTCCCCTTCCCACACGGCGGCGGCCCCCGGACGCGTGCTTTCCCCGCCGATATCGATGATCGCGGCCCCACCTTCCAGCATCGCGGCGGCATGATCGCTCGCCACCTGCGGATCGTCCAGGAATTTGCCCCCGTCGGAAAAACTGTCGGGCGTGACATTCAGGATGCCCATCACTTGCGGCTGATCGAAACGGATGGTCCGCTCTCCGCCGCCCTGCACACCCAGCTGCATCGGTGCATGGACCTTCTGCAGGTTAGCCCATTGCGCCCTGCCCTCTGCCTCAAGCTCGGGCGGGAGCGCATTTAGCGCCTCGTCCATCAGCCTGGCCGTAACCCTGCTATTGGTCACGACCTGACCCGCTTCAGTCAGGATGAGGGAGAATTCATTGGCGTAAACCAGCCCGCCGGCGAGCCGGATCGCATCGCCTTCCACGGACTGGGGACTGGGTACGAAGCCGGTCGGCCAAATGTAGATCTGTGCCATCAGTCCTCAATGGCGAGGAGATAAAGCTGGCGCAATGCGTCGAGCGGCTTGATTTCGCCTTCATGCTCCAGGTGCCAGAACGTCCAGCCATTGCAGCTGGGCGCGCCCTGCAGGTTCTTGCCCACCGAATGGATAGAGCCCGTCTCCTTGCCGGACATGACGGATCCGTCCGCCCGGACGGAGGCATCATAGCGGCGCTTCTTGTCGAACAGGGGCGTACCGGGCGCAATCATGCCCGCTTCCACCAATGCACCGAAGGCCACGCGCGGCGCGTTCTTGCGGCTCTGCATCGTCTGCAATGCGCTTTCATCCAGCGGCAGCGCCATCTCGATCCGTTCCAGTGCGGCATCGCAATAGGAGGTATCGCGTTCGCAGCCGATCCATTGGCGACCCAGCCGCTTGGCGACAGCCCCGGTCGTGCCCGTCCCGAAGAACGGATCCAGCACTACGGCGCCCTTGTCGGTGGTGGCCAGCATCACACGGTACAGCAGGGATTCCGGCTTTTGCGTGGGATGAACCTTCGTGCCGTTCTTCTTGAGCCTTTCCTGCCCGCTACAGATCGGCAGCACCCAGTCGGAGCGCATCTGCAGCTCGTCATTCAGGGTCTTCATCGCCGTGTAGTTGAACTTGTATTTCGCCTTTTCACCCATGCTCGCCCAGATCAGCGTTTCATGCGCGTTAGTGAAGCGCGTGCCGCGAAAGTTCGGCATCGGGTTGCTCTTGCGCCAGACAATGTCGTTGAGAATCCAGAAGCCCAGATCCTGCACGATCGTGCCGACGCGGAAGATATTGTGATAGCTGCCGATCACCCACAGCGAACCGTCGGGCTTCAGCACGCGCCGCGCCTCTGCCAGCCATTCCCGGGTGAAGGCGTCATAGGCGGCGAAACTGTCGAAGCGGTCCCAATCGTCGGTCACGGCGTCTACATGGCTACCGTCGGGGCGGTTGAGATCCCCGCCAAGCTGGAGATTGTAAGGCGGATCGGCGAAGACCATGTCCACGCAGGCATCGGGAAGCGAGCGCATCGCTTCCACGCAATCGCCAGTGAGGATCTGGCCCAGGGGCAGATCGACCGTCTCGGCCAAAGTTGTCCTTGCCACCGCCCGTGGCTTTTTCAGCAATGTTTCCACTTACAAACCCCCTGAGTTATCCACAGGTTGAGTCCCCGGGAGTCCCGCGTCAAGCAGGAAATGTCGCAGATCATGGTTAACGCCGCGCTAACACGCGTGAGAACGAAACGAGTCCCACACCGCATATGGAGTCCGCCCGAGCTGCGGGGACTCGATATATGGGGGTGTTGCGCCAAGGACTCTGGCTGAATTTTCCGCGCAAAATTCTGCTGCGCCCATCCGGATATTGCCCTAATCCACGCGCCAATGGATCAATCGGGGAGCATTTGCGATGGCATTGGAAGTGATCGGCGCCGGCCTGGGACGTACAGGCACCTTCTCTCTCAAATTCGCACTTGAGCGTATCGGCTTCGATGCCTGCTACCACATGTCGGAGATGTTTGCCCGGGCACGGCGCAACATCCCCCTGTGGCTCGATGCAGCGCATGGGAACCCCGATTGGGACGCCATATTCGATGGATACCGCTCCACCTGCGACTACCCTGCCTGCTATTTCTGGCGCGAGCTTGCCGATTATTACCCCGATGCGAAGATCATCCTTTCGGTTCGCGATCCGGATAGCTGGTTCGATTCCGTCAGTTCGACGATCTTCTCAAAGGCGCATCGCGAGACATTCGCCGGGGGGCCGATGCAGGACCTGTTCGACCGCACGGTTTACGCCGATTTCGGCGACCGCATCGATGACCGCGCGTTCATGACCGACTATTTCACGCGCTGGAACCAGAGCGTCATCGACGAGGTGCCCGCGGACCGTCTGCTGGTCCATTCCGCCCGCGATGGATGGGAACCGCTGTGCGAATTCCTCGGCGTGGCGGTGCCGGATGTGCCCTATCCGCGCGTGAACAGCCGCGACGAACTGCAGCATGAGCAGCAAGAGGTCGGGCAGCGCGATGGCGGACAAAAGAGCGAACCCACGGCGGAGCAGATGGAGCAATTCGCCCGGCAATATATCGACCAGCTCAAGGCGAACGCTTTCGGATAGCGGCAATTCCGCAAGAATCGGAACGATAGGCGGCGCCGGGGCTTCCATTCTTGGGAGGCAGGCACCGCTGCACGATCATGTTGTCCATTGAAGTTGCCATAGGGCTGTTCCTGCTTTCTGCGGCAGTGATCGGCATTTGCGGCGTGCAAATGACGCAGCTGGCCGATCGCATTGCCGACCATACGCGCCTGGGCGAGGCAGTCGTCGGCGGGTTGCTGCTGGGCATGAGCACATCGCTTTCCGGCACCGTGACTTCCGTTTCGGCTGCATGGGCCGGCATGCCCTCGCTGGCCGTGGCCAACGCGATCGGCGGCATTGCGGTGCAGACGACCTTCCTGGTCGTGGCCGATCTCGCTTACCGCCAGGCCAATCTGGAGCATGCCGCGGCCGACGCGAAGAACCTGCTGCAGGCGACGACGCTGATCCTGGTGCTGGGCCTTGCCCTGGCCGCCTATCTGACGCCGGCCTTCACGATCTGGCATATCCATCCGGTCAGCCTGGTGCTGGTGGCCGTCTATCTCTTCGGAGCCCGCACCACCGTGCGGCTGGGGCGGCAACCCAGCTGGCGGCCGGAGCGCACCGACAAGACCCGCGAAGACGTGCCGGAAGAACCGCCCGGCGACGCCTCCAGCATCGCGCAGCTGGCACTCAAATTCACCGGGCTTGCCCTGGTTCTGGGCGGTGCAGGCTATGCAATAGCCGTCACCGGCGCCCGG
Organism: Alphaproteobacteria bacterium; assembly: GCA_030430365.1. Classification (GTDB taxonomy): domain Bacteria; phylum Pseudomonadota; class Alphaproteobacteria; order Sphingomonadales; family Sphingomonadaceae; genus Andeanibacterium. Next base: position 18,848 of record JAUIFP010000022.1, read on the forward strand.
ATTTCGGAGAGCTTCGGCATTTCCGAAACCGTGGTGGGCGTTCTGCTGACCGCAACGGCCACTTCGCTGCCCGAACTGGTGACCACCCTCGCCGCCGTGCGGCGCGGCGCGCTGCAACTGGCCGTGGGCGGCATCATCGGCGGCAACACCTTCGACGTGCTGTTCCTCAGCCTGTCCGATGCGGCCTATCGCGGAGGCTCCATCTATCACGCGATTCCCGCGCGCGACGCACTGATGATCGCGGGCAGTATCGTGATCACCGCGATCCTGCTGATGGGCCTGATCATGCGGGACCGGCGCGGGATCGGTTTCGAAGGCGTGGCGATCCTGCTTGTCTATGCCGCCCTGGTGGGGGTTCAGATTTCGCTCGGCTAGGTTATGCTGCCGCAGCTTCGCACCCGCTGCGCATGCAAAGCAGATATATGGAGAAATGCCGGTTTGGCCTGCCAATTCAGAAAACTCGCCCGTCTGACTTCTGCCCTCTTCCTGCTTCTGGCAGCCACTCTTTCATCGCTACCGGCCCAGGCTGCCGCCCCTGCGGGGGAAATGAACATCGCCACGCGCGAAGCGCCGCCTTTTGCCATGAAAGGTGAAGACGGCGAATGGCGCGGCCTGGCGATCGATCTGTGGCGAGGCATCGCGGAGGACCGCGGCTTCGAATACCGCTTCAACGAGGCCGAACTTTCCGACATGGTCGATGGCCTTGGAGAAGGCGAATACGATGCCAGCGTCGGCGCGTTGACGGTGACTTCGCAGCGCGAAGAGCAGGTCGATTTCACCCAGCCCTTCTTCACCACCGGTTTCGGCATTGCCGTGCAGAAATCGCCCACGGCCTGGCTGTCGCTGCTTCAGAACTTCTTCACCTGGGATTTCCTACAGGCCGTGCTTGCCCTGTCCGCCCTGCTGCTGTTCGTCGGCGTGCTGTTCTGGCTTGCGGAACGGAAGACCAATTCCGAAGAGTTCCCCCGCGAAGCAAAAGGCATCGGCTCCGGCTTCTGGTTTTCGGCCGTTACGATGACCACGGTCGGCTATGGCGACAAGGCACCGCGCACGCCCGCAGGCAAGATCGTGGCCCTGGTGTGGATGTTCGCGGCCATTCTGATCATTTCCACCTTTACCGGCATGATTGCTTCTTCGCTGACCACCGGGCGGCTCGCCGGGGCAGTCTCCGGGCCAGGCGATCTGCCGGATGTGGCCGTGGGATCGATCGAAGGCACGGCAAGCGATGCATGGCTACAGGACGAGCGGGTCGGCTTTACATCCTATGACAGCGTGGAGGCCGGGCTGGCCGCCCTGCGCGCAGGCGACATCGACGCATTCGTCTATGACGAGCCGCTGCTGCGCTACATGGTGCGCAAAACGGGCAGCAAGGAACTGAAGCTGCTGCCCGGCACGTTCGGCCGCCAGGATTACGGCATCGCCCTGCCCCAGGGCAGCCCGCTGCGCGAAGAGATCGACATCGCCCTGCTTCGCCGCATCGAGGGCGACGATTGGCGGCGCGAGGTTGTCGCCACGCTGGGCGGCCGCGACTAAGCGCTCTTGCCCCGGCACCTCTGCCGGGGTTCATTTCACGGTTGCACTTTCCTGCCTCGGCTCCCCGGGGGCCCGTCTGCATGCGCGATCGGCATGCCTGGCGTACGGAAACGTCTATGACTGCTTTTCGTTTTTATTATGTTGAGTGCAATTTTTTCGCAGTATTTTACAGCTTCGGGCCGACTCCAAAAATAGATTCGTCAATTAGGATACCTAAAAAATAACATATAACTAATACTTCATATATTGCCTGAAAGTCACCACCGAACCGGAGGGCATATTATGATTCGATCTATATATACGGATTCAAGAAATACTGTACATTTTAGGAAACTGCTATCCACTTTATTAGTAATAAGCGCCTGCTCTACTAGTCCAGCGCTTGCTCAAGACTTGGCAGATGACGAAGCCGCGGCCGCAGCGCTCGACAACAACGCAATCATCGTCACCGCCACCCGCCGCGCATCTACGGTGCAGGAAACGCCTATTGCGATTACCGCCTATGACGGCGAAGCCCTGAGCAATGCGGGCGTGACGGATATGAACGATCTGTCCCGCCTTTCGCCCAGCCTGCGCATCCAGGATGAAGGCCCGGGCCGCCGCCGACTGAGCCTGCGCGGCATCAATGCCGCGGGCGAACCGACCATCGGCTATTACTATGATGAAACCCCGATCGTCGGCAATCTTGGCATAGGCAGCGATTCCGGCGGACGGACACCAGACTTCTCCCTGTTCGATATCAACCGCGTTGAAGTGCTCAGGGGCCCACAAGGCACGCTCTACGGTGCCAGCTCGATGGGCGGTGCGATCAGAGTCATCCTCAACAAGCCTTCATTCGAATTCGAAGGCGCGTTCGAAGGGACGATCTCGGGCACCAAATATGGCGGCTTCAATTATATCGTGAACGGCATGGTTAATGCGCCGCTGGTCGATGACGTGCTGGCCGCGCGCGTGGTGCTCTACCGCAAGAGCATGGAAGGTTATATCGACAACATTCAGCTCGGCCGTGAAAATGTGAACGATTATGTGGCCGAAGGCGGCCGCGTGCTGCTGCGCTTCACCCCCACGAGCAACTTCACGATCGATGCGAGCGCCATGCTCGAGAATACCGATGCCGAAAATTCCAACTGGGATCCGAATTACGGCAAGTACAACATCCCCTACAACATCCACCTGCCTTATGAAGACCGCAGCAAGATCTACAATGTCACGGCCGAATGGGATGCCGGGCCGATAACGCTGACCGCGATCACGTCCTTTCAGGACCGCGATTTCCACTACACCTCGGGCGACGATTCCGTCCTGCTGGTCATTCGCCGGAACGAGGCCGATTGCAGCCGCATCTTCAATGACGGCATGGCCTGCGACGCATCGACGCTGGCGGACTATTACACCTATCTGGACGATCAATTCCCGATCGCTTTCGAAACGCCGGGCTGGACCGAGGCATGGAGCCACGAATTCCGCATTAGCTCCAGCACCGATGGTCCGTTTCAATGGACGCTGGGCGCATTCCTTGAAGACCGGAAGAACTATTTCGACAGCCAGGACGTCTATGGCGATCCCGAAACCGGGATCATCTACGAGCCGACCCAATTCGCCTATCACCGCTATGTGAACGATCATTTCGAACAGAGCGCGATCTATGGCGAAGCTTCGCTGGAACTCACGGACAAGTTCACTGTGACGGCGGGCGCCCGATATTTCGATTACCAGCGCTCGATCACCGGCGAAACCGACATTCCCTGGCCCATTCTGAACGCGCCGCTTCGTCCGCCATACCTGGTGGAAAGCGACGAGAGCGGTACGCTGCTGAAGTTCAACGCCGATTACCGCATCACGCCCGACATCATGATCTATGCCCTGGCGGCTCAGGGCATCCGCCCCGGCGGCGCCAACCAGACGATCGGCCTGCCGGAAGAATTGATCCAGTATGATTCCGACGAGCTTTGGAACTACGAAGTCGGCATCAAGAGCAGCCTCATGAATAACAGGCTGATCGTCAATTCGGCGATCTTCCAGGTCGATTGGGACAGGCTTCAGGTCAGCGGCCGGACGCCGGATGGCTTCTATCGCTTCATCACCAATGTCGGCGGCGCGCGTATCCGCGGCGCCGAAGTGGAAATCGTTGCCGAACCCGCCCCGGGGTTGACCCTCAACGCTTCGGCGACCTACCTCGATGCCGTGCTGACGGCAGACCAGGTAAGCGACTATATCGTGGCCACCGGGCAGGAGGGCGACAGGCTGCCCTTTATTCCTCGCTGGAACGCGACTGTGGGCGGCGAGTATCGCGGCGGGCTGAGCCCCGAAGTGGACTTCTACGCCCGGGTGGATGCCAATTATTTTGGCGCGTCCTACTCCGAATTCGATGAAACGGCTGCCTTCACCGTCAGGGTGGGCGACTATCTGCTCGCCAATGCGCGGGCCGGCATCGAAACGGTGGACGGCGTTTGGGGCGCCTATGTCTTCGTCACCAATGTGTTCGACAAGGTGGCGATCAACCGCGCTTCGAACAGCGCCTTTTCCTATTCGATCAACAGTGCGGCACCGCGCACGATCGGCCTGACCGTTAGGCGCGACTTCTGACCGGCCTGACAGGTCTGCGGCGAGGCATCGCCGTTTGAAATGAGAGAGGGCCCGGGCGGGGCGGACGAGACGATCGATCCGCCCCGTCCACCTTTCTCGGCTCCGGTCAGTCCAGCTCGATCAGCAGGATGCCCTCGCCCGCGCCGGGCTCCGCATTTTGGGCATCCGCGACGATCTGCAGCGCGATCTTCTTGGAATCGGGGCTGACCACGGGATTGCTGAAACGCCAGCGCCCGTAATCCATGACCCGGGTCAACCGGGTAAAGCTGGGATTGTCCGTAGTCAGTTCCAGCATGCACAGGTCCAGCCCCAGGTAATTGTTGACCGAACATTCCACCAGCGTGTGCTTGCCGTCCGGGAACATCCCTTCAACCTCTGTGTAAAGATTGGGGGGCGTTGGAACGAAGCGCAATTCGCCCGTTTCCACATTGGCCAGGGCGACCCGCGTCGGGTAATAGGGAACATCCGACGGCGTCGGATCCGGATCCGGCAGCGAGTAGCACGGCATCGTCAGCTCTTTGTCGCCCGGCAGGAAATTCTGCGGCTCGAAATAACATTCGCTTGACGGCACATCGTCGACGACAGTCTTCACATCGACGAGGCGCGCCGAATTCCCATCGACCTCTACGACACCGGTCTTGATCACCGTCTTTTCGATATCCTCGAACTTGATCGCGCGCGGCTGCGCCTCCGTCCAGGCGACCCTGTTGGTGGTGGCCGACATGGCGACCCCTTCGAAGGTATAGACGCCCAGCGCCATGGGCGGCTGGGTGGCATCGGCGCTCATCCAGAACATCTCGATCGAAGTGTGACGCGTGGCTTGGGGCGTTTCCGCCATGACGCGCGGCCCAAGCAGGATCAGGCTGCCATCTGCAAGATACTGAACGCGCAGGAAGCCGTTATTGGGGGCATGCGCGGTGATGTTGCGGATCTTGCCCGTCGCCAGTTCGTATTCATAGGCATCGCCATAAGCCTTGCCGACAAAGGCGATCTTTTTCCCGTCAGGCGACCAGTTCGCCCTTTCGCCGAAAGCGGACAGCACTCTCATATTGGAAGGCAGATCGAAGAGAGGATCGCCCGCCTTCGTTCCGGGCACCAGATCCTCCGGCACCACCGGCTCTCCGGGCAGCGTGATCGGCGGGTTTTCGGAAGCGTTTGCGGCGGTTGCGGCAAACAGGAAAGGGGCGGCTATCAAAAGGCTCTTCAGCATCGGTCTCTCCAACGTGCTGTCTTTTCGGGAAGCCCAATTGTTCAAGGGGAGATCGCGGCCAAGTCAATCGGCCAGGGGGGCAAACGGGCCCACTATCTCACATGGCGGCATTGAGGGCCGGATTTCGCCGGATTGAACAAGACCGGCCCCCCGCGCGGGATGATCCCGGCGGCAGCTACAGCAGTGTCAGCTGCGCTACCGGGGCGAAGCTGCGCCGGTGCAGCGGCGTCGGCCCGTTGCGGCGCAGCGCCTCAAGATGTTCCTTCGTGCCGTAACCCTTGTTCCGCTCCCAGCCGAAACCGGGATGGTCCCGCGCCGCCTCCACCATCAACCGGTCGCGATAGGTCTTGGCGAGAATCGACGCTGCCGAAATGCATGGTTCCAGCGCATCCCCGCCGACCACCGCACGTGCGTTCCAGCGCCATTCTTCGTGCCGCCCAGCCGGGGTCAGATTGCCGTCCACCAGCACTTCGCCCGGCTCCGCGTTCAGGCAGTGGCAGAGCCGCCCGACAGCCTGAGCCATGGCCAGCATGGTGGCCTGGAAGATGTTCAGCCGGTCGATCGCCTCGACATCGACCACGCCGATGCCCCAGGCGCAGCGCGCCTTGATGCTCGCTTCCAGCTTTTCGCGGCGCGCCGCCGTCAGCACCTTCGAATCGTCCAGCCCGGCAGGTCGCGGCTTGCACAGGACGACGGCAGCCGCCACAACTGGGCCAGCCAGCGGGCCGCGGCCAGCCTCGTCCACCCCTGCGACGAGGCCTTCGCAGCCATGCCGAGCCGAAAAATCAGGATGAGGACTTCCAGAGAGCATGATCGTTTCCAAACCCGCCTTTCGCACCCTGTTATTCCCTCCCCTGCTGCTGGCCGCAAGTTGCAGCACGCCGGCACCCACAGGAAGCGGCGCCGAAGCGGAGAACACTTCCGCCGATCCGTTCAATATCGAGGAAATGGCCTCTCTGGACGAAGGCTGGGGCCTTGCTTTCGAGCCTGGTACCGGGAACTTGTTCGTCACCGAGAAGGCCGGAACGATGAAATTCTACCAGCCGGCCAATGGCAGGCTGGGCACGGTTTCGGAAGGCCTGCCGGAGGTTTCCTATGGCGGCCAGGGCGGATTTGGCGACATCGCCTTCGCCCCCGACTACGCCGAGAGCAAGCGCATCTATCTAAGCTGGGTCGAAGCCGGTGAAGGCGAAACGCGCGGTGCGGTTCTGGGCCGCGGCACGCTGATTTGCGAAGAACACGATTCCTGCAAGGTCGAGGGGCTGGAAGTGATCTGGCGGCAGACTCCGAAAGTGGAAGGCGGGGCGCATTTCTCCCACCGCATCGCCTTCTCTCCCGATGGGCAATATATGTATGTCTCCAGCGGGGAGCGCGCCAAGGGCGATCCTGCGCAGGACCTGTCCAACAATTTGGGCACGATCCTGCGCCTGCTGCCCGACGGCACGCCGGCCCCGGGCAACCCGTTCGAGGATCGCGGCGGCGTCAGCGCGCAGATCTGGTCCTACGGCCACCGCAACGTGCTGGGCCTCGATTTCGACGAGGAAGGCCGCCTGTGGGATGTCGAGCATGGCCCGCGCGGCGGCGACGAGCTCAACCTGGTCAAGCCGGGCCAGAATTATGGCTGGCCGCTGGTTTCGGGCGGCGTCCATTACAATGGCGATCCCATTCCGGATAATTCGACCAGGCCGGATCTGACAGGCCCGGTCGTCAATTGGACGCCGGTGATCGCCCCGGGCGATTTCCTGTTCTACGAAGGCTCCCTGTTTTCCGGGTGGAAAGGCGATGCCTTGATTACCGGCCTGGGCCCGCAATTGATCGTCCGCGTCGAGATGGACGGTGAAAATGCGCAGGAAGTGGCACGGTACGAATTCGACAGCCGCATCCGCGATATTGCCGAAGACAGTGACGGCGCGCTGTGGATCGTCACCGACGGCCCGGACAGCACTCTGCTGAAGCTGACGCCGAAATCCTGACTTTTCGTTGCATGGACCCGCGCCCTCGCCTATCGGCGCGCGGCCCATGGACTATACTGCGCCCACACTGATCCCCCTCGACCAGGTCGAGCCGGCGATGATCGAACAAGTGCTGGACCGCGCCTTCGGCCCCGATCGCCATGGGCGCACGGCCTATAAAGTACGCGAAGGCACCGATTGGCTGCCCGCGCTCAGCTTCGCCGCGCTGGATGAAGACGATATGCTGGTCGGCACGATACAGGTCTGGCCGGTCGCCCTGGAAGACGAAGACGGGAAGCAGCACCCCATGCTGATGGTCGGCCCGGTCGCCGTGATCCCGGAACGGCAGCGCGAAGGATACGGACAGGCCCTGATGCTGGCGATGCTCGCCGCGCTCGACGAGCGCGCACCGCTTCCGCAGGTCCTGATCGGCGATGCGGACTATTACGGGCGCTTCTTCGGCTTTTCCGACGCGCCGACCGGCGGCTGGACGCTGCCCGGCCCGTGGGACCCCGGCAGGCTGCTGGTGCGCGCCGTCAATCCCGCCATACTCCCGGCAAAAGGCACGCTTGGCCCGTGGCGGAGCCACTTGGCGAATAGTGGCTGATCTGGCAACGCTCCTGCATGGGCCTGCTGCTGGACAGACTGACGCGGATTTTCGAGGAAGGGCACGGTGACGAACTGCCCGGCCTGCGCAACGATGCCGCCTTCGCGCCGCCGGGCCGCCCGCGTCCCGCCGCCGTGCTGATCGGCGTCACCGACCGGCCCGAACCCGGCCTGCTGCTGACACACCGCCCGATGGAAATGCGTCAGCATGCCGGCCAGGTCGCCTTTCCGGGAGGCAAGCTGGACGACGGGGAGGATGCCGTCGCCGCCGCGCTGCGCGAAACGCATGAGGAACTGGGCATCGTACCTGCCGAAATATCGGTCATCGGCACGAGCGACCTGTTCGTGACGGGCAGCGGCTATGAGATTACGCCGGTTCTCGGGCTGATGCGGCCGGACCTGCCGATCACGCCCAATCCCGAAGAAGTGTCCGGTTGGTTTGAAGCGCCGCTGCGCTATGTCTTCGACCCTGCCAATCGCGTGCGAAAGCGGGGCGAGTTCCGCGGCCATACCCGCGAATTCACCGAGATCGTCTGGGAAGGCCACCGGATCTGGGGCGTGACCGCCGCGATCATAGAGAACCTTTCGAACCGCATGGCGTGGGAAGGCTTGGGGGAAGGCTTGGCCGATGACTGAGCGGCTGCCTGCGGCGGAATGGACGCAGCGCACGGATCTGGCGCGCTTTGCAGAGGCGCTGGGCCCCGGCAATGCCCGCTGGGTAGGCGGCGCCGTGCGCGACACGCTGCTGGGCGAAGAGGTCAAGGACGTCGATTGCGCCACTCCGCTGGAGCCGCTGGACGTCATGCGCAGGCTCAAGCGTGCCGGGATCATGACCGTCCCCACCGGGATCGACCACGGCACCGTCACGGCCGTGCTCGATGGCGGGAATGTGGAAGTCACCACCTTGCGCCGCGACGTCGCGACGGACGGCCGGCGCGCCACTGTGGAATATGCCAGCGATTGGCAGGAAGACGCCGCGCGGCGCGATTTCACCATCAATGCTCTGTTTGCCGATCCGCAGACGCTGGAAATCTACGACTATTTCGGCGGGCGGGAGGATCTGGCGAAAAGGCGCGTGCGCTTCATCGGCGATGCACGTCAGCGCATTCGCGAAGATCACCTGCGCATCCTGCGATATTACCGGTTCCAGGCGCGCTTCGGCTCGGAACTGGACGATGAGGCGGAACAGGCCTGCACCGAGCTTGCATCAACGCTCAAGGGCCTCTCTCGCGAACGCGTGGCGATGGAACTGCTCAACCTGCTCGGCCTGCCTGATCCCGCCCCCACCATTGCCAGAATGCACGCAAACGGCGTGCTTCAGGTTGTGCTGCCCGAAGCGACACGCCCGACGATCGCCGTGCTGGAACGGCTGGTTGCTGCAGAGGAAGCGGCCGGCATCGCTCCCCACCCCATCCGCCGGATGGCTGCCCTGCTTCCACCTTCCCCGCCGGTCGCGCAAACCGTGGCCGCCCGGCTGCGCCTGTCGCGCCAGCAGCGCGCCCGCCTGACCTGCGCAGCGGAGCGGGTGGCAAGCGATACCGCCAACCCGCAGGGACTGGCCTACCGCGAAGGAATGCAAGGCGCGATCGACCGCCTTTTGCTGGAGGGCCAGGATACCCGGCAGCTGGAAGACTGGGAGATTCCCGAGCTCCCCCTGAAGGGCGGGGAGATTGTGCAGCGCGGCGTCGCCAAGGGTCCGGAGGTCGCGCGTATGCTGCGCCAGGTGGAAGCGCGCTGGATCGAGGAAGGCTTTCCCGGACGGGCGCGCGTGGAGGCCATTTTGGCTGAATTGCTCACCTCCTGAACAAATCCCCATTCTGCGCTTCATCGCCGCTTCATCGGTAAAAGGCTAGGCAATGGCTGTTGCCAACCTCTCCATTTGATGGAAAAGGTGGCAGCGACATATTGCGAGCACTGGATTTCCAGGAGGAACCCAGTGTGATCTGCGAGCGTTGGAACGTTAACCGTTCCGCCAAGCGGGCCTCTGGCCGGCAGTGCTGCGGATCTTGACCATGCGCAACCGGCTATTTTTGCCAACCGCGCGCTCGTTTCCCGTTCTTGCGTGTTTTCGCGCAGGGTTTCGCCCTCATCCGGGCGTGAGAATTATTTGGTTTGGAAGTTACGGAGTAAATTGATGAGATTTTCAAAACTGATCGCTGCTTCACTGCTCGCAGCAGCAAGTGTCCCGGCGGCGGTGAACGCTCAGGCCGACGCGTCGCAGGTGGAAGTGACCGTAGGCGCAACCGTCTATGGACCGGAAGGCAATCCCGTGGGCCCCGTTGCCGAAACGGGTGAAGGTTATGTGGTGATCAATACCGGCACCAACATGGCGACCCTGCCTGCCAATGCCATTGGCCGGAACGCCGAAGAGCAGCTCATCATCAGCATGACGAAGGAGCAGCTCGACGCCGCGATCGCTCAGGCGACCCAGGAAGCCGAAGCCGCGCTGGCCGCCGCATTGGTGACCGGCGCCCCAGTCAGCACCTCCGACGGTGTTGTTGTCGGCACGGTCGGCACAGTAAGCGGCACCGAATCCGTGGTTCTGGTGCACAACACGGCGGGCGAAATTGCCCTGCCGCGTACCCAGTTCACCACTGACGCCAATGGCGGCGCGATGCTGGTCTTCAGCGAAGAGCAGCTTAACGCTGCACTTGCTCCGCGTCAGGAAGCTGCCGCGGCTGTTGCCGAAGCACTCGTCGCCGGTGCGGCAGTTGCCACTTCTGATGGCGTTGCCGTCGGCACCGTGAAGGAAATCGGCGAGGACGGTACGGTCGTCGTCGAACGCGACAGCGGCCCGATCGCTTTCCCGTCGGACCAGTTCATGGTCAATGCGGAAGGCGGCCTGGCGCTGCGCTTCACCGACGAGCAGCTCAAGGCAGCTCTCGGCGGCGGCTAAGCCAGCAAACTCGGGATCGTATCCTGAAGTGAACGAAAGGGCCGGAGGCGAGCGATCGCTTCCGGCCCTTTCCGTTAGAACTTGTTATCGCGGGGGAAGCCCTGCGGCGGCAGGCGCCCGGCGGCACCGCGCGCGACCTTCCACATATGGATTTCCTTTTCGGTCCGCGTGCGCCCGGATTCGCCGCCCATTTCCCAGCTCAGCCCCTCTTCGAGATTGAGCGTGGTCGCATCGGAAAGCCCGCTATCGCGATAGCGCTGCAACGTCACGCCCTGGCCCCGCGTCATCAGCGGCAATTCGTCCAGCGCGAAAATCACCAGCTTGCGGTTCTCACCGACTACGGCGACATGATCGTGCCCCTCGGGGATCGGATGCGCGACGGCCAGCTTCGTCCCGGCCTTCACATTCACCACCTGGCGGCCCTTGCGCGTTTCGGCCAACAGCTCGTCCATTTCCGCAGCAAAACCTTTGCCCGCGCTGGATGCGAACAGCATTTTGGCCTTTGCCCGGTGCACCAGCAGCGCGACAATGCCCGCTTCGGCGTCGATATCCACCATCGTGCGGATCGGCTCGCCAAAGCCCCGCGCGCCGGGCAGCTTGTCGGCGCCAAGCGTGTAGACACGCCCATTGTCCGCCACGATCAGTAGCTTGTCCGTCGTCTGCGCATGCACGGCGAAAGCCGGCCCGTCGCCTTCCTTGAACTTCCATTCCTGATCCAGCGCGACATGGCCGCGCGCGGCGCGGATCCAGCCCTTTGCCGAGAGGATCACCGTTACCGGCTCCTTCTCGATCATGGCTTCCATGCTGAACTCGACGGTCGGTGCAGCCTCGGCAATCGTCGTGCGCCGGCGGCCGAGCGCCGTATCCTCGGCATAATCCTTGCGCAAAGCGGCGAGATCGCGCTTGAGCCGCGTGCGCTGGCGCGCCGGCGAAGCGAGCAGCTTTTCCAGCTCTTCCCGCTCTGCCAGCAGATCCTCGCGCTCCTGGCGAAGCTCCATTTCCTCCAGCTTGCGCAAAGAGCGCAGCCGCATGTTGAGGATCGCTTCCGTCTGGCGGTCAGTGAGGTTGAATTCCGCCATCATCACCGGCTTGGGCTCATCCTCCGTGCGGATGATCTCAATCACCCGGTCGAGATTGAGGAAGGCAATGATATAGCCTTCGACCAGTTCCAGCCGCTGCGCGATCTTGTCCAGCCGGTGCTGCGTGCGGCGCTGGAGGATGCCGATCTGGCTGGTCACCCAGTTCTGCAGCAGCTCTTTCAGCCCCATCACCATCGGCGTGCGCGTGGAATCGAGTACGTTGAGGTTGAGACCGAAACGGTTTTCCAGATCGGTCAGCTTGTAGAGGCTTTCCTTGAGCAATTCCGGATCGACGTTGCGGCTCTTGGGCACCAGCACGATGCGGATCTGCTCGTCGCTCTCGTCGCGCACATCTTCCAGAATGGGCAGCTTGCGGTCGGCAATCAGCTGCGCGATCTGCTCGATCAGCTTGCCCTTCTGCACCATGTAGGGAATTTCGGAGATTACGAGCTGGTATTGCCCGCCGCCCAGCCGTTCGATGCCGGCCTCGCGGTCCTCGTCCTTTTCGGCCTCTGCAGCGTGGAAACGGCCGCGCACGCGAAAGCTGCCACGCCCCGTTTCATAGGCGTCTGCAATAGACTTGGGGCTGTCGACGATGACGCCGCCAGTGGCGAAGTCCGGCCCGTGGAACAGCTCCATCAGCCGCGCATGTTCGACATGCGGATTGTCGATCAGTTCCAGCGTGGCGTCGACGATCTCCGCCACATTATGGCTGGGGATGGAGGTCGCCATGCCCACGGCGATGCCGGAGGACCCGTTGGCCAGCAGATTGGGGAACAGGCCCGGGAATATCTCCGGCTCCTCTTCCTCATTGTTGTAGGTCGGGATGAAATCGACGGTGCCCTGGTCCAGCCCCGCCATCAGTTCCATCGCCGTCTTGGTTAGGCGTGCTTCGGTATAGCGGTAGGCCGCGGCATTATCGCCGTCGATATTGCCGAAATTGCCCTGCCCTTCGACGAGCGGATAACGCAGCGCGAAATCCTGCGCGAGGCGAACCATGGCATCGTAGACGGCGGAATCGCCATGCGGATGGTATTTGCCGATGACATCGCCGACCACGCGGCTGCTCTTCTTGTAGGCATTGCTCGGATCGAGCTTGAGCTGCAACATCGCCCACAGCAGGCGGCGGTGAACCGGCTTCAGCCCATCGCGCAGATCGGGCAGCGAACGGGCCGTAATGGTGGAGAGCGCATAGACGAGATAGCGCTCCGAAAGCGCGGAGTCGAAAGGCGCGTCGACAATTGCGTCAAAGGGATCGGTTGATTCGTCGTCAGTGGTCGTAGCCATGCCAAGGGCACTATCACCGGCAATGGGTCTAGGACAGCAGGGAACCTCGCAATTTCCCCATCCGTTAGATATCTAGGAGAGGAATTGGATTTTGGAGACATATTGATCCGGGGAATCAGCCATGACCTATTACATTGCGACCACTCTCGATCTGCCCTTTTCCAACTCTATCGCCCGGACCGAAGCCGCCCTTAAGGAAGAGGGCTTCGGGATCATCACCCGCATCAACATCCAGGCGACCTTGAAGGAAAAGATCGGCGTAGACTTCCGCCCCTACACGATCCTTGGGGCCTGCAACCCCAAGCTGGCGCATCAGGCGCTGGAAGTCGAAGACAAGGTGGGGACGATGCTGCCCTGCAATGTCGTGGTGCAGAGCACCGAAGACGGGAAGACGGAAGTTGCCGCGATCGATCCGGTGGCCTCCATGCAGGCGATCGACAATCCGAAGCTCAAGCTGGCGGCAGAGGAAGTGCGCAGCCGCCTGGCCAAGGTGATCGACCGCCTTTCGATAGACTGACGGGCGATAGGCCGAAGGGGCGATCCGCTCAGAATGCCTGCGCGTCGTGGCTGACCGCGGGAATGCGCACGACCAGCCCGTCCAGATCCTCGCTCAGCAGGATTTGGCACGAAAGTCGGCTTGTCCCCTCTACCGATGCGGCGAGGTCCAGCATGTCCTCTTCTTCGTCGCTCGCTTCTTTCAATCGGCCGAACCATTCCGGATCGACGATCACGTGGCAGGTGGAGCACGCCATCTGCCCTTCGCAGGTTCCTTCCAGCGGCATGCCCGCGGCCTGCCCCAGTTCCAGCAGAGAGGTGCCGTCGGCGCCTTCGGCTTCGACCTTGTCGCCCTTGCTGGTGATGAAAGTGACCTTGACCATAGCTGGCGGACCTATCTTTTCTAAAATTGCGCTATTGCAGCGCGGTTGATCTTGCCGGCCGCCTCTTCGAGCTGCTCCAGCGTGGTGTAGCGCCCCAGCCCGAGGCGGATCGATCCCTTGGACTGCGCCTCCGTCAGGCCCAGCGCGCCCAGGATCCGGCTGGGCTTCTTCTCCTCGCTCGCGCAGGCGGAACCGGCGGAAAAGCACACATCGCGCACATCGGACATCAGGCGGGGAACGTCGATCCCTTCGCGGTGGATGTTGAGATTGCCCTTCCAGCGGCACTCCACACTGCCATTCACGGTCCAGTCCGCGAAGAGTTCCCGCGCCCGCGCCCACAGCGCCTCCATATGCGCGCGGTCCGCCTCCATCCGCTCGGCAGAGAGCTTGGCCGCTGCGCCGAAACCCGCGCATAGAGCCGGGCTGAGCGTGCCGGAGCGCAGACCCTGTTCCTGCCCGCCGCCGGTCACGACCGGTTCCAGGTCCACGCCATTTCGCACCCAAAGCGCGCCAATTCCCTTGGGACCGTACATTTTGTGTGCGGTAATCGCGATCATGTCCGCATGTTCGGGCGGCGCGATCTTGCCCGCCCCCTGCACCGCATCGCAGACGAACAGCGCGCCTGCGGCCCGTGCCCGCTCTCCCAGGGCATCCACCGGCAGGATCGTCCCGATCTCGTTATTCACCTGCATCACGGAAACGAGCGCTACATCGCCGGGCAGCTCCACTTGCGGATCGACCAGCCCCTGATCGTCGACCGGCAAAAGGGTGAGTTCGCCTGCCACCGCTTCCGCCGTTCTTAGCACGGCCGAATGCTCGATCGCCGAGATCGCCATGGTCGCGCCCTCACGCCCCGCCTTGCTCCCCCGTATCGCCAGATTGAGCGCCTCGGTCGCGCCGCTGGTGAAAACCACGCGTCCGCCTTCGGGCAGCAGCGCGGCCACCTGATCGCGCGCGACCTCCACAGCCGCAGCCGCCTGGCGCCCCAACCGGTGCGAACTGTGCGGGTTGCCGAAGCCCAGCGAATCCGCCCCGCCCAGCCAGGGGAGCATTGCGTCCTTCGCTTCGGGCGCGAGCGGCGTCGTGGCCTGATGGTCGAGATAGATCATGCGACTTTCTCCGCCGCCTGGCGCGCCATGTCGATCCATTGATCCACGAAAGTATCCACTTCCGCGCGCGTCGTGTTCCAGCCGAAGCTGACACGGATCGTACGCGCGGCGATTTCTTCTTCCAAAGCCATCGCCTGCAGCACATGGCTCTGCTTCAAACTGCCGGAGGAGCAGGCACTGCCCTGCGAAACCGCAAAGCCCGCCATGTCGAAGCGCATCAATTGCGCACTGCCGGACATGCCGGGCATGGCCAGCGCCTCGATATAGAGGGTGGGATTGGCGATCCGCTCCGCCAGCCGCAGCCCGCCCAGTTCCTTGACGGCAGGGGCCAGCCTTTCGGCAATCGGCGCAAGTATCTCCGGATCGAGATAAAGCTGCGCGCAGGCTTCCAGCGCGGCAGCCATGGAGAGCGCCCCGGGCAGGTTTTCCGTCCCCCGGCGATAGCCGCGCTCCTGCCCGCTGGAAGGCTCCAGCATAGCGAAATCCCTGACCAGCAAGGCGCCGATCCCCGGAGGCCCGCCGAATTTATGCGCGGAAAGGATTACCATATCCGCCTCTTCGGGAAGCGGGAATTTGCCCGCGCTCTGCGCCGCATCAACCAGCAGCAGCCCGGCATTTTCGCGCACCAGCTCAGCCGCCGCAGGGATATCCTGCGCATTCCCGGTTTCCGAATTGACCGCTTGCAGCGCCACAACCGGCGCGTGCTGCCCTTCCAGCACATCGGCGAGCTCATCCAGATCGAGCGCCCCGTCGGCCCGCACCGGCAGCCGCTCCGCATCCGGCGCAGCCTGCAGCACGGCGTCGTGTTCCACCTGGCTGACGAAGCGCGCCCCGCCTTTGGCGCGCGACAGCGCGATAGACGCACTTTCGCTCGCCCCGCTGGTGAAGATCAGTTCCCCTTCCCAGCCCAGCACACGCCTGCAGCGTTCCCGCGAATCCTCCAGCGCGGCGCGCGCCTTGCGCCCCTCTGCATGCGGGCTGGAGGGGTTCGCCCACAGCGCAAGCCCTTCGCGCAGGGCCTCTTCCGCTTCCGGGCGGACCGGAGTGGTGGCAGCGTGATCGAGATAAATGCGTGTCGGCAAGAGACTGATGGCGCTCGGCAATTGCGAAATTCGGGACTCTCCCTATATAGCCACCAACTTCCTGCGCGCCAGACGCGCATCCAACATCACTGTTTCAGAGCCGAACATGCCATCAGTTATCTTTCCCGGTCCCGAAGGCCGCCTCGAAGGCCGCTTCCAGCCAGCCCCCCGCCCCCGTGCCCCGGTGGCGATGATCCTGCATCCGCACGCCCAGAGCGGCGGCACGATGAACGACCGGATTGTGCAGCGATTGTACAAGACCTTCGTCGATCGCGGTTTTGCCACCTTGCGCTTCAATTTCCGCGGCGTGGGCCGCAGCCAGGGCAGCTTCGACAATGGCGTGGGCGAATTGTCCGACGCGGCATCGGCGCTGGACTGGGTGCAGTCGATCCATCCCGAAGCGCAGGTCACCTGGATTGCAGGCGTCAGCTTCGGCGCGCTGATCGGCATGCAGCTGCTGATGCGGCGCCCGGAAATCCGCGGCTTCATCTCCGTGGCCCCGCCCGCCAACATGTACGATTTCAGCTTCCTGGCGCCCTGCCCCGCATCGGGCATCATCGTCCAGGGCGCGGCCGACACTGTAGTTCAGCCGCAGGCCGTTCAGAAGCTGGTCGACAAGCTGCGCACGCAAAAGCACATCACGATCCATCATGACGAGATTCCGCGCGCCAATCACTTCTTCGAGAACGAGCTTGAGGAACTGATGCTGTCGGTCGACAATTATCTCGACTTCCGGCTCTCGCCCGACTGCCCGATCAAGTGAGCCGCTCGGCCGCCTGATCTCACGTCGTCACGGGAAGTGCGCTTGCGCTCTTGTTCATTTCGATCGCAGTGTGTTTCATCTCCTCTTCGAGCATTTGCATGAAGGCGAGAGCAACATCGAGCTCGGCGTCGGAAATGCCGTCGAGGATGCTCGTCATGCGCGCAACGTGCTCCTTGTAAATTGCATCAACAAACTCAGCGGTTCCTGCCGTAAGCTCTAGCAACTGCCGACGCTTGTCTTCGGAAGAACGGTTTCGCGCGACCAATCCGCGTTCGATCAATTTCGCAACTACTGCGCTGATCGAGGCTTGCGTGATCCCAATCTCGCGCGCGAGGTCGGATGCAGTGAGAGGCCCCAAATGACGGATAAGCTGTAGGCAGTCCAGTTGCGTGACGTTGAGGCCTAGCAAGCGCGCTGCTGCCTGTTGAAACATGACCGTACGGGCACCGAATTGCTGAGCGATGCGCGAGTATCGCTCGAAACGCGCGTGGACGACCTTCCTGGGCACAAAACAGATCCTCAATAGTTAGGTAAACTAAGTATCTTGTAGCGTGGCGCTTCGCGCCTCGCCACCATAACGCGAAGCAGCAGGAGAATTTCCTATCGCCTCTCATTCCAAAACAGCTCTTGTCACCGGCGCCGCGACTGGCATCGGGGCCGCCCTTTCCAAGGCTCTCGCAGAGGCAGGCCACCGGGTTTACGGTGCCGACCTTTCCTGGGATGACGAACCTGTGCCCGACATTGAAACCCTGCAGTGCGATGTCGCCGATGCCGACAGCGTCAACCACTGTGTCAGCCGGATCGAAGAGGAAGCCGGCGGCGTAGACATCCTGGTGAACAATGCGGCGATTGCCGGTTCGTTGGATCTAAAACCTTTCGACGAGATCGCACCCGAAGACTTTGCCCGCGTCTTGCAAACGAATGTCCTCAGTCAGTTTCTGTGCAGTCGCGCGGTTATTGGGCACATGCGCAAATCGGGCTGGGGCCGCATCATCAACCTGACTTCCGGCACGGCGTTCATCGGCGTTCCCAACATGCTGCACTATATTGCCAGCAAGGGCGCCATTGTTTCACTTACCCGGTCCCTAGCCACAGAGGTCGGCCAAGACGGCGTAACCGTGAACGCCCTCGCGCCCGGCCTGACGGTAACCGATGGGATCGAGAGCAACCAGGCGTTCTCGCAGCAGATGCGCGATGGAGTGGTCGCAATGCGGGCAATCCGCCGAGAGGAACGGCCGGATGACCTCACGGGGGCATGCATGTTCCTGGCTAGCGACGCCGCTGAGTTTTTTACTGGCCAGATCATGGTCGTCGACGGCGGCGCAACATTCCACTGAGGGAAAGGCCATTATGTCGAAGTCAGAGGGACCAAATGACCGCAGGAAATCGGGCGCAACATGGACCGTAGCGAACCGATGCATCAATTGCTTGGCGTCCCGTTCTGTCGCCCCTGAACTGCTCATCGAAGCCAAAGGACAGTCGATCTTCGTCAGGCAACCTGAAACCGGGGACGAGATCGAGGCCGCCTGGAAGGCCGCCCAGCTTTGCCCCGTCGGCGCCGTCATACCACCAAATGATCTGCCTGAGCCGGGACCGTTGTTCCCCGAGGAAGTTGCCGGAGGTTTCTTCAGGATGGGCCACAACACGAAGGGTTCATATGGCGCTCACTCTTATTTCGGACGTGCAGGCGACATCAACTTCCTCGTCGATGGGCCAAGATGGTCAACACGGCTTGTAAGCTGGATGGAGCATCGCGGCGGTCTGGATCATGTGCTTTTGACTCATCGCGACGACATCGGGGACAGTAAACGCTATGCCGAGCACTTCGGTGCCGACGTTTGGATCCATGAGGCAGAGTTGGATGCTGCACCCTTTGCCAATCGGATCATCTCCGATGACGATCTTTCCTCGCCCGATCCTGCGATCCAAATTGTGCCGGTACCAGGTCATACCCGCGGTAGCGTCATGTATCTGGTTGCCGGAGACACGCTGTTTACGGGTGACACGTTGGCATGGGATCACCACACCCAGCAGCTATGTGGATACCGTCGCTATTGCTGGTTCGACTGGAACAAGCAGATCTCGTCAATCGCTGCCCTGCGTGGTTTTTAGGCTTTACACGAATATTTGCGGGCCACGGAGGAAGCGTGGAGTTGCCGGTGCACCAGATGCTTCGGCACATTGACGAATTGCTCGAACGCGCGAGCAACGCATGACGCCTCCAAGGATGGGCGTGCGGTAGTCGTACTGCAGCGAACAATGTCCGCAATGGGTCGTTAGCGGAAACTACCAGGACACGCGCCAGAATCCGGCTTTGCTTGGTTCGATGGAACACATTCGAATGTCGTCCTGCCAAAGCTCGACCCTGGCCGGGTGATCTTGCGCTTCCAGCACATGGACCGCCATTCTTGCGTCAGAGACGCCCAACAGGCGGGTTGGCTGCCCTATGTTTTCATATTTCAGGCAACAATTTTGCATAGGCTCTCTCCGCCATCAGAATAGCGCAATTCTGGCGCTTGCACATGACCGGCTGGTGAATTTTCTAGGAATTTCATTCGCTTCGCCCGAATACTACCACCTTTCACCCGCATTGAAGCACAGGGGCAGCGCGCGTGCCCAAAAACGGACGCGGACATGCTTAGCGATGCAATGAATGTTTGCGTTCATTCCCAATGAATGGAATCCCGGAACGGCGCACGATCGCCGGCAGAGCCGATCGGCCCCGGGGACATTGGGATGGAGAGGTAAGGCTTGCCCGACAGAAGGATCATTGCCGTGCTGGGCGCAACCGGTTCGCAAGGCGGCAGCCTTTGCGATGCGATATTGGACGATCCGCAGGGCGCATTTGCCTGCCGCGCGATCACCCGCAATCCGGGGTCCGACAAGGCAAAAGAGCTGGCCCGGCGGGGCGCCGAAATCGTGGCCGGGGATCTGGACGACGAAGCCAGCCTGACCGCAGCCTTCGCCGGTGCGTATGGCGTTTACGGCGTGACGAATTATCCGGAATTCCTCTCCGTGGAGCGGGAGCAGCAGCAGGCCGTCAATATCGCCAGAGCGGCCAAATCCTCGAGCGCGGCCCATGTAATCTGGTCTACGCTGGACGACACCGACCAGTGGCTGCCCCTCAGCGATCCCAGAATGCCCACTCTGATGGGCGGATATAAATGCCCGCATTCCGATGCCAAGGGGCAGATCGATCATGTCTTCACCGATCTGGGGGTGCCGACGACATTCCTGCTGACCTGCTTCTATTGGGACAATTTCTACACGATCGGCTGGGGGCCGAAGAAATGCGAAGACGGAACCTATGCGCTGGATTTTCCGATCGGGAATGCCCGGATGCCGGGGATCGCCGTGGAGGATATCGGCAAATGCGCACTGGCCATCTTCCGGCAGGGTGCGGACGCGATCGGCCGGCATATCGGCATATCGGGCGAACATCTGAGCGGCGCGGAGATGGCGGAAAAATGCAGCGCCGGGCTCGGCATCGATTGCCGCTTCGCCCCCGTTACGGCCGAAGCATACCGCAATTTGGGTTTCCCCGGCGCCGACGATCTGGGCAACATGTTCCAGATCTTCGAGGAATTCGAAGAGCAATACCGGGCATCGCGCAGCATGGAAACGACGCGCACGCTGGTGCCCGGCGCCCTGACATTCGACCAATGGCTCGCGAAATATCGGGAAAGGATTCCGCTGTGAAATTCCGGCGCGGCAGAGGAGACGCAGAGTGATCAAGTGGATCAGGACCTTCAGCTTCACGGCCGGGGAGCCGCCGCAGGCATGCCACCGATATCTGGCCGGGCAACGCGCAGCGGAGGTTCTGCGCCTGGAAGGCCTGACGCATTACGTGCAGTCCATGCCCGCGCCTGAAGAGGCGGAGATCGGCAATGCGCCTTGTGACGGCTTTGAATCGCTGTGGTTCCCGGATGAGAGCACGGCGCGGCAAGCCCTCTCATCCCAGCGGATGAAGGCGATCACGCAAGGCGAAGGGGACTATCTCGATTCCGCCGCTTCACGCCAATTGCTGGCGCGCGAAGTGGTCATGCGGGACGATTCCGCGCAAGACGGTGCACTCAAACTGGTGACTTTCAACTTCCGCAAGCCGGGCATGGCCGTGGCAGACTTCCAGGATTACTGGGAGAAGCGCCACGGAGAGCTCGTGCTGCGCAGTTTCGCTGCGCTGCGCCGCTATGTGCAGAACCACGCGCTGCCCGGCGCCTATGCAGGCGGGGCCGAACCCGATTTCGACGGGATGCTGGAAGCCTGGCTGGAGAGCATGGAGGCCCTGCAAGCGGGCGAAGGCACGGCGGAGCACGAGGCCCTGCGCGCGGACGAAGCCAATTTCCTGGACCAGGAACGGTTCCGCTTCATGTTCGTGCGCGAAACGACGTTCCTGTAGCGCCCTCCCCGAAACTCGCCGGGCCTATTCCGGCATCGGATATTCGTCCGCATTCATCACCCAGCCTTCCTTCTGCGAGAAGTCGAGGCGCGGCGGCGAAAAGATGTCCAGCAGGTGGCACGGCGGATCGGGCAGCGGGATCGAGGTGTGAACCACGCGGGAGGGGATCACCGTCATCGAAGGCGAAGAGCAATCGATGATCTTGTCTTCGCGCCAGATCGTCCGCTTGGGTACCCAGGGCCAGCGCAGATAGTGCCGGTAATCGCCCTGCAAGGTGAGCGAACACTGTTCGAAATCGTCATGCGAATGGGGTGACAATTTGTCCTGATCGCGCTCCACATGCACCACCGGGAACAGGTTGATCATCAGATTGGTGCAGCGATAGAGCCGCATGAAGCCGCCTGTGGGGTTCTGCGCATCCATCGGATAGAGACGCAGCTTGAAACCCTCGGGCGGATCCGGCCAGTTCTGCATCGGCGGAATGTTGGGATGCGGCTCGGCATAGCTTTCCGCATTGTAGCACTTCTCGCACAGATCGGGCGCAAGTGCGCCGAACAGGCGGATGATCTGCCCGCCTTCCTTCACGGTGATCGTGCTGTCCCCCGGCGGAATAATCGCCAGCTTGTAGCTGACATCGCTGGCGCTGCCATTGGCCGTTTCGATATCGACGACCGTCTGCTCCTGCGGGAAGAAGGCCATGTACTCGTCGGGCTGGCCCTTGCGCTCCAGCACGGTGCCCGGCTCCGCCTCCGTATAGGACAGGACGAAGTTCTGACCGCGACCATACCAGGTCTTGAAGCCCGGGCCGCTTTCCTGCGGCGGGACTTGGTGGAATTCGATCAGTTCCTCGTCGGCGTAATCGACGGGCGGAGGCAGGTTCGCCGCTTCCGAACTCTTCTTCAAACTCGCTCTGGGATCGCTGGGGTCGTACATAAATATCCTCTTCTCTCACGTTAATAATGAGGATGCTAAGCTTTGTGTCAATGAGCGGGATGAGCAGATCGCCGTTCTCATGCTGTCGGCCGCCGGCCCCGGACCGGCGGCGATCCACGCCCCGGAATTAAACTCTTGTTAGGGGCCGCGACCTAGCTTTCCTAAAAAAGGGGAGAACACCCATGGTCGCAATCAAGAAACGGACACCCAAACGGTCCCGCGTGTTCCTGCACGGTCACCTTCAAGCCAAGGAAGGCCCGCAGGTCGTTCGCATACGGGATGTATCGGTCGATGGAGCACTGGTCGAAGCTCCCTCCCCTCCGCCAGTCGGCGAAGAGGTCCAGCTGATCTGCCACAATTCCAATATGCAGGGCCAGGTCGCGTGGATCGACGGCGAGCTGTTCGGCATGGAGTTCCGGACGCCCCTGGAGGAATCCACTCTCGCCGACGCGATGGGCAACCAGCTGAGAGTGACGGCGCCCAGAAGCTATCGGCATAACCGGATCTCGCCAGCCGAAGAACCGATTGCCACGAGCACGCGTATCGCTGCCTTCCGCAAGAGTGCCGACTGACCGATCCGCGCGTCTTTGAGGCAAAGCTTCTCCGCCAAGACCGGCCTAAACCGCCCGTTTCCCCTCCCATTTCCCATGCATGACGAGTGCATGACGCACCCACTTGCCGTCCCCGCAGTCATGCTGTAATGTTATAACATTAATGTGGCCGCCCGCGCCTACTCGACTACCCCCTAAAACAAGGGCGGCCCGAAAGGAGAGTGTGCCATGGCCTATGCAGATACCCACAGCGGCAGCACCCGCATCGCCTCCATCGCCACGGTAGGAGGGATACATGCAGCGATTGCCGCCTTGCTTGCCTATGGATTTGCAGTGGACATTGTGGAGATCGCGAAGGACGGACCGCTCAAATCCACCGTCTTCTCCGTAGAGAAACCCAAGGTGGTGCCGCCGCCGCCCCCGACCGATCAGCCGAACCAGACGGATAATTCCATTATTACCGCGCCCAGTTCACTGATCGAACTCGGCAATTCGCTGCCCACGGTTCCCCCGGCCGAGCTCGACCTTCCCAAGGTCGAAAAGCAGATCTACGTCACCTTGCCGGAGAAGCCCGGCCCCATCGGCCCGGCCTACGAAGCGACCGATCCGGTTCCGGCCAACGACACATCGCGCTGGGTCACCAATGCCGATTATCCAACGCGTGACCTCCGGCTGGGCCATGAAGGCACCACGAAGTTTCGCGTGGTCGTGGGTACAGACGGAAAGATCAGGAGCTGCGAAGCGGTGACGTCCAGCGGGCATCAGGGGCTGGACAACGCCACCTGTGCCAAGATCGAACGCCGTGCGCGCTTCAAACCGGCAATCGATGGCAATGGCGACAAGATCGTCGGCACCTATACCAGCTCCGTGCGCTGGCAAATTCCCGATTGATCGAAGGACCGGGTGCCGCCTGCCCCAAGGGTGGGCGGCTACTCGCTCAGCTCTTCCGCACGCTCGACCGGCGGGACGCCGTCCGCATCCGGCAAGGTCCAGATCAGCACATTGACGATCATGACCACCGCCAGCATCACCATAAGCCCGGCCTGCTTCGTCGTGCCGCCTCTGCGCCATAACACGAATGCCCCGATCAGCAGGGCAATGGCAGCCAGCACCAGCAGTGAAAGAACGACATCGAGCATGCCAGCGGCCTAGCCCGCTTTGCCGATGCAGGAAAGCGCCAAGCGGCAAATTGACAGCATCCGCCCGGCACGACACAGACGGCGGATGGACCCAAGCGA
>JAUIFP010000112.1 GCA_030430365.1 Alphaproteobacteria bacterium
CTGTGCGTGCCCGACTTTATTACTCGCCACCCGGAACTCGCGCGGCATTTCCATAGTGGAAGGATGCGCCTCATGCGGTTCATGCTGGGGCGCGCGATCCGCTATCGCCGTCTAGACGACGCGTATTTCCTGATTGCCCAAATGGCGCGGCTGGACCCGATTCGGCTGGCAGCAAGCATTGCCCAGCTCGCGCGCGGCCTCGTCTTTCGCGTAGCACGCCGAACCGAGAAAAAGCGGAGGTTCCCGATCGGCCGGGCCACAACACGCGGTGCAATCGGTGCCTAGGTTCGGAATACGCAGAGCGCTGAAGAGACTTGCCCGAACCCTTGCCGGTCCGCGCAAGGCCCGCCCCTTGATCCTCATGTACCATCGGATCGCTGCCGAGGCATACGACCCTTGGGGGCTCGCTGTCCCGGCCGAAAGGTTTGCGGAGCAGCTCGACTGGCTGAAACAGAACCGCAATGTCATGCCGCTCGCGGAGCTGGCAAAACTGCACATGCAGGGTAATCTTCCCAGCAATGCGTGCGCCATTACATTTGATGATGGCTATGCATGCAATGCTGACATCGCGGCCCCCTTGCTGGCGAAAAAGGGGCTCTCGGCCACCTTCTTCCTCGCGAGCCGATTGCTCGATCCGGATAGGGAGTTCTGGTGGGACGATCTGGAACGGATTGTACTCGGCTCCAAGGCAAACGAGCTCAGTCTCGGTGTGGCCGACCACACCCAAACATTCTTGCTGGGCGAACCCAATGCCGCAGATCAGATTCGCAAGTTCGGGCAGCCTCCTGAAACACAGCGCCAGGCGGCACTCGATACAATTTGGGCCGAGCTGTTGCCGCTCGCATCAGGTGAAATCGCCAGCCGGATCGACGCACTACGCGCTCAGGCTGGCCTACCCAAGGGTGCTCGACCTTCTCACCGCCCGATGTCGCGAGAGCAAGCTGCGGCGCTACCCGCCGGTACCATTTCGATCGGAGGGCACACGCTCCACCACCTTTCACTCCCAGACCGGCCGAAAAGCGAACGTGAAGAGGAAATCACCGTGGGTCTGCGGGAATGCGAGGCGTTTTCGGGGCAGCCGGTGAGCTGCTTCGCCTATCCTTATGGACATCACGATGGGGAAACAGGTGAACTCGTCGCCGCCGCTGGATTGGCTTGCGCCTGCACCACGACACACGGCGCTATAACGAAAAGAACTGACCCACTTTTCCTACCGCGTATACAGATGCTCAACTGGAGCAGGGACGAGCTGGCTCACGAGCTGGCCCACATTTGATCCATGCCCGATCAAGTCGACATCTCGATCCTGCTCATAGCCTATAATCAGCGGCCGTTCATCGAGAAGGCGCTGCAATCGGCACAATCGCAGCGCACGAGCCGAAGCGTCGAGATCATCGTCTATGACGACGCATCGACGGACGGCACTCAGCAGATCATCGAAACGGCAGCAGAGTTCGATCCGCGTATCAGGCCCATCTTCTCATCGGTCAATCGATGCTCCAACGCCGCGCTGCGGATCCCTCTCGAAGCGGCGCAAGGTCGCTACATATCCATTCTCGACGCTGACGATTTCTGGATTTTCGACGACAAGTTGGAAAGGCAGGCAGATATCCTCGATGCCGACGAGGCTCTGGCCGGCTGCTTTCACAATGCGCAGATCATTGAAGGCGAAGGCTTCCAGCCAAGCTCACGGCGCTGGACACCGCAAACGCAACCGAAGCGGGTGGATCGCGCGACGATCTGGGAAGGCAACCCATTCGCCACCTGTGCCGGAATGCTGCGCCGCGATGCACTCTCCAAGATTTCGTCAGACTGGTTCGACAAGTTCTTTCTGAACGATTGGGCAGCATATGCCGTTGCCGCAAGCGAAGGCGACCTGCTGTTTGTGGACGCCCCGGTCGGCGCTTATCGCTTGCATGAGCGTGGCACCTATTCGTCCGTCGACGAGACGGCAAAACTCAAGCGCATCGCAGAGTTCTATCGCTATACGTCGCAGGCACTCGAAGACCGGGGAGCCAAGCCGCTCGCTGCCGCTGGAGCAGCGCGCCTGTTCGGCGACTGGGCATTGGACTTTGCGCATCAAGGGAAACGGGCAGCGGCTCTTCGGTGCCTGTACCATGCTGCCAGGCTGGGCGATGTGGGCGGAACTTTGGGCTGGCGTAAATGGGCGGCAATCCTGGCGAAAGCCTTGAAATGACCAGTGCTGCGAACCACAGAGCGGTCATCTCGCCGGTTGTCGAAGTCGCTTCGGAACGGCCGACCTGGTCGGTCATGATCCCGACCTACAATTCCGCCCGCTATCTTGGCGAAACGCTGGCCTCGGTGCTGGCCCAGGATCCTGGCCCCGCCAAGATGCAGATCGAAGTCGTCGATGATGGCTCGGATGACGATCCTGCGCAGATCATCGAACAGCTGGGCAAAGGCAGAGTGCAGTTCCATCGGCAGCCCCGCAATGTCGGGCAAATCGCAAATTTCGCCAGCTGCCTGCAGCGATCACGAGGCCATTACATACATCTGCTTCACGGTGACGATCGGGTTTGCCCGGGTTACTACGATGCCATGGAGGCTGGACTTTCGGCTGATCCGGCCATCGGTGCGGCCTTCTGCCGGTGGGCCCTGATCGATGAAGAAGGCACGGAACTGGAATTTCAGGAAGAAGAAATCCCGGCACGCGGCATTCTCCCCGATGCCTTGACCCGTTTGGCTAGCGACCAGCGTATTGTCACGCCATCGATCGCTGTCCGGCGGACCGTCTGGGAACAATTGGGCGGCTTCGACAGCCGGCTGAAATGCGCTGAAGACTGGGAAATGTGGGTCAGGATCGCATCCCGATACGCAATCTACTATGATCCCAGGCCAATGGCCGAATATCGCGTTCACAACACTTCGACGACGGCGCGCGCGATGCAAGGCGCCCAGGAAATGTATTTCACCTGGCGCGCGATGCAGATTTTCGCTCCCTTGCTTCCACGCGAATTGAGAGCCTCAGTCTCGCGGTCCGCGCGCAAACGATTTGCTGCCCGTTCGATTGAGCGCGGGCGCGCATTGAATGCAGCGGGGGACCGCTCCGCTGCCAAGGCCCATGCCCGAATGGCGCTGCGTTTTGCCCATGGCCCCCGCACATGGCGGCATGCCATGCATATCTACTTGGGTGGACAATGAGCCGGTCCCCGATGGTGCGGATAGGCGCACGCATATTGAGCTCCGGACTCGATTTTCTCGACTGGCTGGGCGGTGACAGAACCGGCAAGCCCGCCGTTCAAGGCGGCGAGCCATTAGGCATAGGCATCGTCGGCTGCGGCTTCGTAGCCGACTTCTATGCTGCGAGCCTGGCCAATCATCCCGAACTGGCGATCAAATCAGCCTTCGATCTCGACCGGTCAAGAGCCGAACGGGTGATCGCGCAAACCGGCGGCACAGTATCTGACGACCTGGAACAGTTGCTCCGCGATCCGGCGGTATCGATTGTCGTGAATCTCACCAATCCGGCAAGTCATGCGCATATCACGCGCGCCGCATTGCAGGCCGGCAAGCACGTCTATTCGGAAAAGCCGCTTGCCCTTGATATGGGCGAAGCCAGTGAGCTGGTCGATCTCGCCAAGGCCAGGGGTGTGATGCTCGGCTGCGCGCCATGCACTGCACTGGGCGATACAGCCCAGGCCATTCACAAGGCCGTCAAGCGAGGTGATATCGGCACGCCCCGGCTTGTATATGCCGAGCTCGACGACGGGCCGATACACAAGATGCAGCCATGGGAATGGGCCAGTCCGCAGGGCACTCCCTGGCCGTGGCAGGATGAGCTCGCGACCGGCTGTACGCTGGAACATGCCGGATATCACCTCAGCTGGATGGTGATGATGTTCGGTCCGATCGAAACCGTAAGCGGCTTTGCGCGGCTGGTTGCCCCCGACAAGGGCCTGCCCGAGGGCAGCGGATTGAGCCCGGGTAATGACTTTTCCGTCGGATGCCTGACATTCTCGAACGGAGTCACGGCGCGGCTGACCTGCAGCACGGTGGCCCCTCACGATCATCGCTTCCGCGTGATTGGAGATGAGGGAGAGATCTTCACTGACGCTTGCTGGAATATGGACGCTCCGGTCTGGGTGCGCCGGTTTTCCGCGCTGGGCCTTCGGGCAGAAACTTATCCGGTCGTGCAAAGGATCGGCTTGCTGAGGTGGATATTCAGGCTCGATGGCCGGCTCTCCGACCTGCGCCCTCGCCCGCCATGGCGCAGGCGCCTCAGGCGGCACCATATCGATTATGCGCTGGGCATTGCCGACCTTGCCCGCGCCATCCAGACCGGCAGGCAACCCGCGTTGTCGGGAGAAAACGCACTGCATGTGACGGCGGCGATGCTGGCAATCGATCGAGCAGGTTCGGGAACTTCGGTGATCCCGTCACCAGCGGCCCAGGGAAAGGCATCGTGAAAGTTGCAGTCATCGGCGGCGCTGGCTTTATCGGCTCGCGCATCGTGACGCTGCTTGGCGCCAGCGCCAGCTTCGAACCTGTTCCTATCGTTCGCGCCGGCCATGCGAACATTGCCGAAGCAAGAATCGCAGACGCCCTCGACCAGGAAGAGCTGGCGGCCGCGCTGAGCGGCTGTGACGCGGCGATCCACAGCATTTCAGGCGACCCGGCGACCATTGTCGGGGCGATCGAGCCTCTGATCTCGGCGAGTAGTGCGGCCGGTCTGAAGCGGATCGTCTATCTCAGCAGTGCCTCGGTCCACGGCCAATCGCCTAAACCCGATACGGACGAGAGCAGCCCGCTGCGAGACTACCAGGAGATTGCCTATAACAACGCGAAGGTTGAGGCCGAGCGGCAGCTACGCGCAGTCACCATCCCTGAAATCGTGATCCTTCGCCCAGGCATTGTGTACGGCCCGGACTGCCGATGGACGAACGCCTTTGCGCACGCGCTGCAGGACGGCTCCGCGTGTCTCGTCAATGGCGGTGCAGGCATCTGCAACGCCTGCCATGTCGACAATCTGGTGGAAGCTATCCGGCTTTCCCTGATTACGCCGGAAGCGGCGGGAGAGACCTTTATCGTCGGTGATACAGAGGCCATCCGGTGGCGCGATCTCTATGCGCCGGTTGCGGCCGGAATGAATCGCTCGCTTGACGACCTCCCGCCTGCGCCAGTCCCGATTGATGGATCGGACGGCCCGCGCGCCAATTGGTGGTCACGCTTGATCCGAAGGCGCTGCCCGCAAATTTCTCGCGAGATGTTCCTGCTGCAGTCCTGTCAGGTAAAGTTGCCGATCACCAAGGCAGAGCGCATCCTCGGCTATGTTCCACCAGTTTCGTTTGGCGAAGCGGCAAGACAAATTCAGACGCAGTTCACTCCATCGCGCAGTACTGCAAAGGCGCGCCGGTGACAGATCAGGCGCAAGACGAAGCCGTTGCGGTTGTTATCCCGACCTATAACCATGCGCATTTCTTGTCTGCCGCGCTGAAAAGCGTCCTGTGCCAGACACATCCGGCAGCGGAAATCATCGTCATCGATGACGGCTCACACGACCATCCGGAAAAAGTCGTCGCAGAGTTTCCTGGAGTTCGCATCATACGGCAGGACAATGCCGGCCTGGCTGCCGCACGCAATGCTGGTGCCAAAGCATCGAGTGCTCCGTTCCTGCTGTTTCTGGATGCCGATGACCGATTGAAGCTCAACTGCATCGAGCTTGGCCTGGAATTGCTAAGGCGCGATCCAGGCGCTGCCTTCAGTTACGGCGCCTATGAGCTTGTCTATGCGACGGGCGAAAGGAGAGCGGCGCAGTTCCTTGCCGTGCCGCGCACGGCCTTTGCACAGTTCCTGAATACCAACCCGATCGGAATGCATGGCACCGTACTATATCGCCGGGCTCCCCTGGAAGCGACCGGCGGATTTCGCGTAGAACTACCTGCTTGTGAGGATTACGATATCTATCTGCGCCTCGCGCGAGATCACCCGATCCTATGCCGCGGAGAGATCCTGGCCGAATATTGGCATCATGATACGAACATGTCGCGCGATCCGGCATTCATGTTGCGCTGGTGCCTGCGTGTGCTCAATGCGCGCAAAGGCGACGCGGAAACCGCAGGACTGAAGCAAGCCCTGGTGGCTGGGAAACACTGGTGGCGGCAACATTATGCTGGAATATGGTTCGGCAACGCCAAGGCCGGGCCGCGCAACCTCCAGCTCTATCGCCAAGGTTTGTCGCTGTTCCTGATGGCGCCCGGCACGATGATCGGGATCGTTCTTCGCCGCATCTCCAATCATATTCGCTGGATGCTGAGATGACCGCAGCTAGTTCCCCTGCCGTTTCCGCGATTATAATCTGCCTGAATGGTGAGACGTTTATCGAAGAGGCAATTGAGAGCGTCCGGAATCAGACATTTGCCGACTGGGAATTGATCGTCGTCGACGATGGCTCGACCGATGGCACCGCTGGCATAGTTGAGAGAGCCACGCAATCCGACGCGCGGATCAGAATGGTCGCGCATCCGGGCAACGCCAATTGCGGAATGAGCGCCTCGCGCAATCTGGGCATGGCGCAAGCGACGGGCCGGTATATCGCCTTTCTCGATGCGGACGATATCTGGCTCCCGCACAAGACCGCCGATCAATTGGCAATCCTGTCGGCCGACCCGGAACTGGCGATGGTCTATGGCCGGACGGAGATGTGGCATAGCTGGCGCACCGGGCGGAGGTCCGACGATTTCTTCTACGATCTGGGCGTTGCACCCGGGCAAGCCTACAACCCACCGGCACTGTTCAACCTGCTAATGATGAACAGGTACCAAAGCCCATCATCTTGCGGGACATTGATCCGGCACGACGTTGCACAGGCAGTCGGCGGGTTCGATCCTGAATTTCGGGGAATGTTCGAAGATCAGGTGTTCTATGCCCGGCTGCTGGCCCAGTACAAGGTGCATGTCGACGATCAGTGCTGGGCGCGATACCGCCAGCACGAGAACTCGCACTCATCGCAGGAAATGGCACGTATCCCATTGCGGCGCACGCATCTTCGCTACCTACGCGCGACTGAGGCCTACCTGAAATCCCGAGGCATCCGCGACATGTCCATGCGCCGCGCACTCAAACGCGCCCAGTGGTATATGCGCGCGAAACTGGCTGCGGCATATCTGCGCTCTGCCGTGGGGAGGTAGCCCGGATATGTCACCCGCAGTTTCGGTCA
>JAUIFP010000113.1 GCA_030430365.1 Alphaproteobacteria bacterium
TGCCGATGCGCTGTCCAAGGCGCTGGGCGACATGCTCATCCATACCAAGGAAGAGCATGGCGAAATCGTGCTGGGCGTGGAGCGTGAGCGTATCGAGGATGCGCTTCGCCTGCTGCGCGACGATTTCGACTATCAGCAGCTGATGGAAATCGCCGGGGTCGACTATCCGGGGCGCGATGAGCGTTTCGAAGTGGTCTACATGCTGCTGTCGCTGACCAAGAACCACCGGATCATGGTGAAGTGCCGCGCCGCCGAGAATATGCCGGTGCCCAGCGTTACGACGCTGTGGCCCGTCGCTGGCTGGCTGGAGCGCGAAGTCTACGACATGTACGGCGTTCTGTTCGACGGGAATACCGATCTTCGCCGCATCCTGACCGATTACGGTTTCGAAGGGCATCCGCAGCGCAAGGATTTCCCGCTGACCGGCTATCAGGAACTACGCTATTCGGAAGAAGACAAGCGCGTCGTCTACGAGCCGGTGACGCTGGCTCAGGACTTCCGCAGCTTCGACTTCATGAGCCCGTGGGAAGGCGCGGAATACGTGCTGCCGGGCGATGAGAAGGCCGATGCGCCCGACGTCGACAAGCCCAAGACCACCGAAGACAAGAAAGATACCGGCGCGGATCCCAAGACCGACAAGAAAGCGGCCAAGGGCACCAAGGCCGATCCCCCCGCGATGAAGGACGAAGAAGAGTCCGACAGCGGGAAGGAGAAAGGTGACGAGAAATGAGCATGCAGCTCGAACAGTCGCCCACCACCGGCGACGATGTCATCACGAACTACACGATCAATTTCGGGCCCCAGCACCCGGCGGCACACGGCGTGCTGCGCATGGTGATGGAGCTGGACGGCGAAATTATCGAGCGGATCGATCCGCATGTGGGCCTGCTGCATCGCGGCACCGAAAAGCTGATCGAGCACAAGACCTATCTCCAGGCACTGCCTTATTTCGACAGGCTGGATTACTGCTCCCCGCTGGCGATGGAATATTCCTACGTCCTGGCGATCGAGAAGCTGCTCAATCTGGAAGTTCCGCTGCGGGCGCAATATCTGCGCGTGCTGTTCGCGGAGCTGACGCGGATCTGCAACCACATGCTGAACATGGGCAGCCATGTGATGGATGTCGGCGCGATGACGCCGAATCTGTGGATGTTCGAAATTCGCGAGGATTGCCTCAATTTCTTCGAGCGGGCTTCGGGCGCGCGCATGCACAGCGCATGGTACCGCCCGGGCGGCGTCCATCAGGACGTTCCGCTCAAGCTGCTGACCGACATTGCCGACTGGCTCGACAACCGCCTTCCCGAACTGTTCGGCGATGCGATGAGCCTGGTGATCGACAACCGCATCTTCAAGCAGCGCAATGTCGATATCGCCGTGGTCAGCAAGGACGATGCCGTCCGCTGGGGCTTTTCCGGCCCAATGATCCGCGCCGCGGGCATCCCCTGGGATATTCGCAAGAGCCAGCCTTACGACGTGTATGACCGAATGGATTTCGAAATCCCGGTGGGTACGAATTCGGATTGCTATGACCGGTTCATGGTGCGGGTGGAGGAAGTCTACCAGTCCGCCAAGATCATGAAGCAGTGCCTCGCCGAAATGCCCGACGGGCCGGTTGCGAGCGATGATCGCAAGGTCGTGCCGCCCAAGCGCGGCGAAATGAAGCAGTCGATGGAAGCGCTGATCCACCACTTCAAGCTTTATACCGAAGGCTTCCATGTGCCCGCCGGCGAAGTTTACGTGGCCACGGAAAGCCCCAAGGGCGAATTCGGCGTCTATCTGGTCAGCGACGGCAGCAACAAACCCTATCGCTGCAAGATCCGTCCGACCGCTTTTTCGCATCTCCAGGCGATGGACTTCATGTGCAAGGGCCACATGCTGCCGGACGCGACCGCCATTCTGGGCGCGATCGACGTCGTTTTCGGGGAGTGTGACCGGTGATCGTCTTGCGGGAGCTTTTCATCCTCGTGCTGATTTTCGCCGCCTTCTCGTCGGCAGTGGCAGCCTATCTGTTTGCGTTTCACGGAACCTCATCGGCCAAGGAAGTGCTGTCCACCGCCTTTGCGGGGACTGTGGGCGTCTATATCGGCCGGTTTATCGAGCGGAGAATGATCCGTGGCTGAGCGTCATCTCGAACCCGATACGCCCGAACTGCGCGAACGCTGGGGCAATTGGTCCTACAATCCCGCGTGGAAGGCGAAGGCCGACGAGGCCATTTCGCATTATCCGGCCGGCCGCCAGAAATCGGCGGTGATGGCGCTGCTGGACTATGCGCAGCGGCAAGTGGGCGAGGAAACCGGTACGCAAGGCTGGCTGCCGATCCCGGTGATGGAATATGTCGCGGATTATCTCGACATGCCGATCATCCGCGTGGTCGAAGTCGCGACCTTCTACACGATGTACAACCTCGTTCCCGTGGGCAAATTCCACGTGCAGGTCTGCGGCACCACGCCGTGCATGCTGCGCGGCTCCGACGATATTCTGGCCGCATGCGCGCGGCGCGGCATGCGCAAGGGCCACACCACGGAAGACGGCATGTGGACGCTGACCGAAGTGGAATGCATGGGCAATTGCGCCACTGCGCCGATGGTCCAGATCAATGACGGCAATTACGAGGATCTGACCACGGAACGGTTCGACGCCGTGCTGGACGCACTGGCCGCGGGCGAAACGCCCAAGGAAGGCACGCAGGAGCCGGGACGGCATACATGCGAGCCGAGCGGCGGGCCGACCACGCTGAAGGAAATGGTCACCGAGAACCACGATTACCGGGGGGAATGGTGATGGCGACTGCACAATCTCAGCGCTCGGTGGGGATCGCATTTCTGCCGATTGGAATCGCGATGTTGGCGGTTGGCCTGGGCACAGGCGACACGACATTCACGACGATCGCTGTGCCGTTTCTGGTGATAGCGGGCGTGTTCTTCCTCAACGCAAGACGCGAACGAGATGGAGGAGCCAACGATGCTCGCCGATAAGGATCGCATCTTCACCAATCTCTATGGCTATCAGCCATGGAACCTCGCCGCGGCGCAGGCGCGCGGCGATTGGGACAATACCAAGGATATCCTGTCCAAGGGGCCGGATGCCATTGTCGAGGA
The DNA here is from genome assembly GCA_030430365.1 of Alphaproteobacteria bacterium. Classification (GTDB taxonomy): domain Bacteria; phylum Pseudomonadota; class Alphaproteobacteria; order Sphingomonadales; family Sphingomonadaceae; genus Andeanibacterium. The sequence goes on from JAUIFP010000113.1 coordinate 3,099, forward strand.
AATCAAGGCGTCCGGGCTGCGCGGGCGGGGCGGGGCAGGCTTCCCCACTGGTATGAAGTGGAGCTTCATGCCCAAGGAACCGCCGATGGACCACAACGGCAACCCCAAGCCCAGCTTCCTGGTGATCAATGCCGACGAATCCGAACCGGGCAGCTGCAAGGACCGCGAGATCCTGCGCCACGATCCGCACAAGCTGATCGAAGGCGCGCTGGTCGCCGGTTTCGCGATGCGCGCGCGGGCCGCCTATATCTATATCCGCGGCGAATTCATCCGTGAGGCGGAAACGCTGAGCGCCGCCGTGGCGGAAGCTTACGAAGCCGGCCTGCTTGGCAAGAACGCCGCCGGTTCCGGCTATGATTTCGACGTCTTCGTCCATCGCGGCGCGGGCGCCTATATTTGCGGCGAAGAAACCGCGATGATCGAAAGCCTGGAAGGCAAGAAGGGCCAACCGCGCCTGAAGCCGCCATTCCCGGCCGGCGCCGGCCTCTATGGCTGCCCGACCACGGTCAACAATGTGGAATCGATTGCCGTTGCGCCCACCATCATGCGGCGCGGCGCCTCGTGGTTTTCCAGCTTCGGGCGGGAGAACAACAAGGGCACCAAGCTGTTCCAGATTTCGGGCCATGTCGAAAAGCCCTGCGTGGTCGAGGAAGCGATGAGCATCCCCTTCCGCGAGCTGATAGAGAAGCATTGCGGCGGCATTCGCGGCGGATGGGAAAATCTGCTGGCGGTGATTCCAGGCGGATCGTCCGTGCCATGCTGCACGGCCGAGCAGATTATCGACGTGCCGATGGATTTCGACGGGCTGAAGGAAATCGGCTCCGGCCTCGGTACTGCCGGCATCATCGTGATGGACAAGTCCACGGATATCGTCCGCGCGATCAGCCGCCTTTCGCATTTCTACATGCATGAAAGCTGCGGCCAGTGCACGCCCTGCCGCGAAGGCACGGGCTGGATGTGGCGCGTGATGGAACGGCTGCGCACCGGCGATGCCGATGTGGAAGAAATCGACATGCTGCATGAAGTCACCAAGCAGGTCGAAGGCCACACGATCTGCGCCTTGGGCGATGCCGCGGCCTGGCCTATTCAGGGCCTGATCCGCCATTTCCGCCCCGAGCTGGAGCGCCGCATTGCCGAGCATGCCGCCGCGATGAAGGAGGCCGCAGAGTAATGCCCAAGCTCACCGTAGACGGCATCGAAGTGGAAGTTCCCGCCGGGGCGACCGTGCTCCAGGCCTGCGAAGCCGCGGGCAAGGAGATTCCGCGTTTCTGTTACCACGAACGCCTGAGCATCGCCGGCAATTGCCGCATGTGCCTGGTGGAAGTGAAGCCCGGTCCGCCCAAGCCGCAGGCGTCTTGCGCGCTGCCGGCAGGCGACGGGCAGGAAATCCGCACTGACAGCGAAATGGTCAAGAAGGCACGCGAAGGGGTGATGGAGTTCCTCCTCATCAACCATCCGCTGGATTGCCCGATTTGCGACCAGGGCGGCGAATGCGATCTGCAGGATCAGTCGCTCGCCTATGGGCGCGGGGGTTCCCGCTATGCGCGTGAAAACAAGCGCGCCGTGACCGAGAAATATATGGGTCCGCTGATCAAGACGGTGATGACCCGCTGCATCCATTGCACGCGCTGTGTGCGCTTCTCCGAAGAAGTGGCGGGCGTGGACGAAATCGGCGCGCTCTATCGCGGCGAGAACATGCAGATCACCACCTATCTGGAGCATGCGGCCAAGCACGAGCTTTCGGCCAATGTGATCGATCTTTGCCCGGTCGGCGCGCTCACCAGCAGGCCCTATGCCTTCGAAGCGCGGCCCTGGGAGCTGAAGAAGACGCTGTCGATCGACGTTTCCGATGCGGTCGGTTCCAATATCCGCGTCGACAGCCGCGGCCGCGAAGTGCTGCGCGTGCTGCCCCGCATCAATGATGACGTGAATGAGGAATGGATTTCCGACAAGGCACGTTACCAGATCGACGGGCTGACGAGCCGCAGGCTCGACCAGGTCTGGATCAAGAAGCGCGGCAAGTTTCAGCCGGCCAGCTGGGACGAGGCGTTCAAGGCTATCGCCAAGGTCAAGGCGGGCAAGAAGGTGGCGGCCGTCGCCGGCGACATGCTCGACTGCGAAACGATGTTCGCGGCCAGGGCGCTGCTGGGCGCGATGGGCTCCAAGCTGATCGAAAGCCGCCAGACCGGCATGGATTATGACGTATCCAGCCTGCCGGCCGTGAATTTCAATTCGACCTTCGCCGGCATCGAACATGCCGACGCGGTGCTCATCATCGGCAGCCAGCTGCGTTCGGAAGCGCCGCTGGTGAATGTCCGCCTGGCCAAGGCCGTGAAGCGCGGCGCGAAGATCTTCGTGGTCGGCCCCGAATGGGAAACGACCTATCCGGCGACCTTCCTGGGATCGGATGTGTCGGTGCTCGGCAATCTCCCGGCGGAAGTCGAAGAGACGATGGCCGGCGCTAAGCGTCCCGCCATTATCATCGGCGGCGGCGGTTTCGCGGCAGGGGCGCATGGCGCTTCGCTGGCACTGGCCGACAAATGGAACCTGGTGCGCGACCTGGAAGATGGCAGTGCCTGGAACGGCTATAACGCCTTGCACTTCTCCGCCGCGCGGATGGGCGCCCTGATGCTCGGCTTCGCGCAGAAGGGCGGCATTGCCGATCTCGTGAAGGCCAAGCCCGCTTTGCTGTTCGCATTGGGTGGGGACGAGGTCGATTTCACGCAGTTCGAAGGCGCGCTGAAGGTCTATATCGGCCATCACGGTGACAAGGGTGCGCATGCGGCGGACATCATCCTGCCGGCCGCGGCCTATACCGAAAAGGCGGGCACCTATGTGAACACCGAAGGGCGCGTGCAGTTCGCCGACAAGGCGGTGTTCGCGCCCGGCGACGCGCGGGAGGATTGGACGATCCTGCGCGCTTTGGCAGATGCGCTGGGCGTTTCGGTTTATTTCAACACGTTCGAAGAATTGCAGGCCGCCATGGTGGCTGCAGTTCCCGCGCTGGGCGAGGAAGGGCTGGCCGATTACGGCAGCGACCTCCCCAAGGGCGAGCTCAAGGCTTCAGGCGAAATTTCCTATCCGATCAAGGATTTCTACCTCACCAACCCGATCGCGCGCGCCAGCGTGACGATGCAGCGCTGCTCTGCGGAGCTGGTGCACGGTGAAGATCTGGCGGAGGCTGCCGAATAATGACTGCCTTCTTCCAATCTCTCGGCATGACTTACGAATGGGCGTGGTTCGTTGCCACGGTTTGCGGAATTCTGCTGATTGCGCTGCCGCTGATGCTTTCCGTGGCGATGATCATCTATGTCGACCGCAAGGTGTGGGCGGCCATCAACCTGCGCCGCGGCCCCAATGTGGTCGGACCGTTCGGCCTGCTGCAAAGCTTTGCGGACGGTTTGAAGGTATTCCTGCAGGAAACCATCATTCCCAGCGCCGCGAACAAGGGTATCTTCCTGATCGCGCCGATCGTGACCTTCACGGTCGCGCTGGCGGCATGGGCGGTGATCCCCTTCGATGCGGGCGCGGTGCTGGCGGACATCAATGTCGGCCTGCTCTACATTCTCGCGATCAGCTCGCTCTCGGTTTACGGCGTGGTGATGTCGGGCTGGGCGTCCAACTCGAAATATCCCTTCTTCTCCGCCATGCGCGCTTCGGCGCAGATGATCAGCTACGAAGTCTCGATCGGCTTCATCCTGATCTGCGTGGTGCTGTGGGCCGGAACGTTCAATCTCAGCGAGATCGTGATGGCGCAGGAAGGGCACGGTTTCGGCATTGTGAACGGGTATTTCTTCAATATCCTGCTGTTCCCGATGTGGGTGCTGTTCTTCATCTCCAGCCTGGCGGAAACGCAGCGCGTTCCCTTCGACCTGACCGAAGCGGAAAGCGAG
>JAUIFP010000023.1 GCA_030430365.1 Alphaproteobacteria bacterium
ATCCCGCTGAATTCCTCACGCTTGGAATGGACCCATTCGAGCGAGGCCTGGCGCCGCCGGTTCGTGCCGCGGAATTTCGGCATCACATAGCGGGCCATCAATTCGTAGGAGCGCTTGGTCGCTTCGAAGGGCATCCAGTTGGTGCCAGTCATCAGCAGGCAGCCGAAACCACCGGTCTTTTCCCATAGCGCCTCGAGGAATTCGACGGCATCGTCCGGCGTGCCTGCCAGCGCGCCGCGTGAATCGACGAACTTGCCGATATCCGATCCGGCCTTTTCCTGCACCTCGGCATAGGCCTTGGGGTTAAGCGCGCCGAGATATTCGATCCAAGGCGCAACGCCGAACTCCATCTGCTTCAGCGCCTCTTCACGGCTCTCCGCCAGGTGGAAGTTGACCACCACCCGCAGATCTTCGCGCGACATGGTGTTGCCGTTTTCTGCTGCGGATTCCTCGGCAACCTTCCAGCTGCCGGCAACGTCGCCCGCGCCGTGGGTGAGAATGCCGAAGCCATACTTGCCTGCCAGGCGCGATCCGGTGGGCGTGCGGGATGTCGCCACTGCGAATTGCGGACGCGGGCAGGAATAGGGCGCGAGATGCGCGTGCGCATTCTTCAGCGTGTACCAATCGCTTTCCTGCGTCACCATCTCGCCGTCGATCAGCCGCATGATGATATCGACGCCTTCGATCAGCCGTTCGCGCTGCTGCGTCGGATCGATGCCCAGCATCGCCGCATCGGCGACCAGCATGCCCGGTCCGAAGCCGAACATCGCCCGTCCGCGCGTCTGGTTGTCCAGCTGCAGGATGCGGTCCGCCACCATGAAGGGATTGTGGTATGGAACCGAAATCACGCCGGCGCCGACCTTGATGCGCTTGGTCCGCTCGATCGCGGCGGCGGCGAACATCTCCGGGGAGCCATAAGGCTGCATGCCGCCCGAATGGTGTTCACCCATCCAAACTTCTGAAAAGCCCAGATCTTCAAGCCATTCGACGAGTTCGAAATCGCGCTGCATGCAGAGCGCCACATCTTCGTCATTGGGGTGATGCGGCGGCAGGAACACCCCGGTCCGGACATTGCGTATCTGGCTCAATCTGGCTCTCCCTCGGACTGGCTCGAACGGCCTCTTTGTCTTTCCCCTTCCTTATACGAGCCCATAATTTCAATTCAATTCTAATTTAGAGGAGGAGATGCTCTGGGGTAACGATCCGGCCAAGCCCCAACCCGATCATCAGCGGAGCCACAGGTTCACGCCAGCATACCGCTAATTCGATATTATATTGTTGTTTAACAGCCTTCTAAAGACATAATCGTACTGGAAATTCCACGGGCGCGTTGCTCGGCCAATGCAGATTCGGATTGTCGCAAGCCGGCTTGCGGAAAGATCCAGATAATTATCATCTCTTAGAATAAAGCGCTCGGCTGGATCAGCGCAGGCCTCTCCACGCGGCTATCTTGCAGTTCATTGTCTCGCCGATATGGAGCAGCCGCTGTCTCGGCAGCAATATCGTCTAACAAAACTGAATTAAATTTGATTCAGGTTAAGAACAACGCCGCGCAGCGGCGCTAGCTCTCGCACATCAGACCTATCTAAGATGTCGAGGAAACTATGGAGAGAGGTGATCTGCTGAAGCTGCGCCTTGTCGGGATCGAATATGCCGGCAAGGACACGAACCTCTATACATTCGCCGATCCGGCCGGAGGCATTCTGCCCGCTGCGGATGCCGGCGCGCATATATCGCTTGAGCTTCCAAATGGCCTCAGCCGCCAATACTCGCTCGTGCATGCTGGGACGCAGCTCGGCAAATATGTTGTCGGGGTCAAGCGGGCACCCGACAGCCGCGGAGGATCGATTTTCATTCACGACAAGCTGCGGGTTGGGGACATCGTCGATGTCGCGCCGCCGCTGAATAATTTTCCGCTGGTGGAAGACGCTGCACATTCGGTGCTATTTGCGGGCGGGATCGGGACCACGCCGATCTGCTGCATGGCCGATCGATTGTCCCATCTCGGCAAGAAACCCAAGATCTATGCGGCCTTTCGCAACCGGGAAGAACAACTGCTGGGGCCGCAGCTGGAACAATATGGCCATGCGACGTTCCATTTCGATGACGAGGCGGGACACGTTCTGCCCATTGCCGACCTGATTGCCGCCAGCCCCCGCGATGCACACCTTTATTGTTGCGGGCCGCTGCCGATGATCGATGCCTTCCTGGAGGCTACGCGGGCCGATGGCCGGGCGGAGGAATGCATCCATGTCGAGTATTTCGAAGCTGCCGAAGAAAGTGCAACGGTAGGCGGATACAGCGTGGTCCTCGCGCGCTCAGGTTTAACATTGCAGGTTCCGCCGGGCAGCAGCATCCTGAATGTGGTGCAGGCGGCCGGAGTGACCGTTTCCGCCCGCTGCGAGGAAGGCGTGTGCGGAGCCTGCGAAACGCGCGTGATCGAAGGCATTCCAGATCACCGCGATTCAATCCTGTCGCCAAAAGAGCGCAAGGCGAACGAGACGATGATGATCTGCTGTTCGGGCGCATTGTCCGACCATCTGGTGCTTGATCTCTGACGTCCACAAGATCGTTAGCCTAAATGTTATACATTTTGATCTGGCGCAATGTTCCCTCCCGCCGATCGGGCAGTCTTGCTCGTGCGAAGCGAAGGCTTGCGAGTCTTCGTCAAGAGAGAGGACTTGGACATGCTGATCTGTGTTTCCTGTAATGGTGGCGTCGAAACCCGTTGGCCGGAACCGGCCTTGCGCATGCTGGTCGGCACCGTCGAAGGCATCGCCATATTCGAACGTCCCCGTGCGGATGCACGCTGGAGCCTGACCAAGATCGTACGGCCCGACCTCCATGTCGGCGCCCTGCTGGTTGTTCCCGAAGCCGATGAAGTGTTCGCCGGAACGCATGGCGGCGGCGGTCTGTGGCGCAGCCGGGACCGCGGCGAAACCTGGGAGCGGATCGATATTCCCCGCCCGCACATCTATTCGGTGCAATGCCAGTATCTCGACACCGGGCCGCGCCTGTGGGTCGGGACCGAACCCGTGGGACTCTATTACAGCGACGATCTGGGCGAGACCTGGACTGAGCTGGAAAGCCTGCGTTCGGTTCCGGAGCATGAGAACTGGACGTTCCCCTCCCCGCCCAATATCGGCCATGTCAAAGGCGTTTCTTGGCATGACGACCGGCCCGAAAGACTGTTCGTGCTGGTCGAACAGGGCGGGCTTTACGTCACCGACGATCTCGGCGGGCACTGGCGTGAGCTCAAGGGTTACCTGATCGGCGATCAGAAGTTCTACCGCGACGCCCACCGCCTGTGGATGGCGCCGTCCGATCCGGACTGGATGATTTTCGCGACCGGCGACGGGCTTTGCTATAGCGAGGATGGCGGCGAAACCTGGACCTATTCGATGACCCGAAAGGGACGGATCGGCTACCCGGACTCCCTGTTCATCGATCCCTTCGATGAGAACAAGATCGTCGTTGCCGGGCCCCAGAGCGAAGGCGCCCCGCGATACGATGCCAAGGCGACCGTCATGGTCAGCACCGACCGGGGCAAGACGTTCCACGATGCCGGCGCGACCATGGGCGCTCCCCTGCGCGGCAATATCGAGGCCATGGGCCTCTACGCCACGCCCGATCACGTGACCTATCTGGCTGCCACAGCGGTCGGCGAATTGTTCATCTCCGAAGACGGCTGCGAAAGCTGGGAACTGCTGAGAGACGACCTCCCGCCGATTTCCAAGGCCGGCCATTATCGCTGGTACGTTTCCGACGAAGAGCGCGCCGCAATCGAAAAGCGCATGGACGCCTGGAAGGTTGGCGCTGTCTGAATTGATGTCGAAGCCAAGTGCGGGAGGATCATCATGGAATTAGTGGCTGAACCGGTAAGGCAAGAAAGCAAACCAACCCTGCGCTCTGTAGATGAGGCAGTGGGGATCGCGCGGAACATGCAGGAGCGTTTCCGGGCACGCGCGAAACAGACGGAAGAAAAGCGCAAGGTTCCGGACGAGAGCATTGCCGAACTGCGCGAAAGCGGCCTGTTCGGGATCGTCACGCCGAAAACCTTTGGCGGTTCGGAACTTGGCTTCGGCGCCCTGTTTGACACCGTGGTGACTGTCGCCGCGGCATGCCCTTCCACCGCGTGGGTATTGGGCGTGGTCGCCGGGCATAGCTGGCTGGTGAACCTGTTCCCGGAACAGGCGCAACAGGACGTGCTGAGCAATCCCGATGCGTTGACGGCCACCTTGTTCCGCCTCGGCGGGACGGCAACGCCCGTTGATGGCGGCTATCGGCTGGAAAACGGCCAGGGCCGGTTCGCCAGCGGGATTGACCATGCGGAATGGCTGGTCGTCGGCAACCAGTTGCGGCGCGCGGACGGGAATGAAGAGCCATACTTCTTCATCCTCCATCGCAGCGATTTCGAAATCGTCGACGATTGGGATGTCATGGGAATGCGGGGAACCGGTTCCAAAAGCGTGATCGTGAAGGATGCGTTCATTCCTGCACATCGCGCGGTCAGCCTGAAAGACATGCTGGCCGGCACGACCCCCGGCGGAAAGCTGCACGGCAAGCCGCTTTACCGTCTCCCCTTCTCCTATGTCGCTCCCTTTTCCATTGTCGGCGCTCCAATCGGGGCTGCGCTGGGCGTGGTGGAGGAATTCCGCCGCATGATGGGAACCAAGCTGGCAGATGCCGGGCCGGTCGAACTGGCCGATGCCGGTGACTATCTCTCGCGGCTCGCTGCCTCGGCGGCGGCAATCGATTCAGCCATGGCACTGGTGCGTGAAAGCGCACGCCGGGTCGATACGATCGAGGACCCTGCGCAGATGTCTGCCATGGAAGGCAACCGTATCCAGCGCAACTGGGCCTATGCCGTCCAAACCGCGCGTGAAGCGGCCAATTCGCTCTTCGAAGTCGCTGGCGGCTCGCAGATTTACGACAGTTCACGCCTCCAGGCCTATTGGCGCGACACCAATGCCGGCGCGCAGCATTTTGCCTTCAGCTGGGGCAACGCGACGAAAAGATACGGCCTTTCGATGATCGGCCGGGATGAAAGCAGTTTTGCGCTGAATTCCGCGAAGAAGTCTTGAAAGCTCAATCATTGGGAAAGGTCTGGTAAGATGCTTACGGTCGAAGACAACGAAACGCTCTGCAGGGTTGGCCCAGGGACGGAGATGGGCGAGCTGTTCAGAAGGTTCTGGATCCCTGCCGCCATGAGCGAGGAACTCCTGGAAAAGGACGGCACACCTTTGCGCGTCCGCCTGCTCGGCGAAGATCTGGTATGCTTCCGCGATACGGAAGGACGCATTGGGCTGCTGCATGAACGCTGCCCCCACAGGCGCTCTTCCCTGGCATTGGGCGCGAACGAACGCTGCGGCATACGCTGCCTCTATCACGGCTGGAAATTCGACGTGGATGGCAATTGCGTCGACACGCCCGGTGAACCACCGAATTCGGCGCTCAAGGAACGCGTGAAGGCCGTGGCTTATCCCACTGTCGAAAAGGGCGGTGTGATCTGGGCCTATATGGGGCCGCCGGAGGACCAGCCGCCCTTCCCCGAATACGAATTCCTCAACATGCCCGAAGGCCATTCCATGGTCTCGAAAGTGCAGGAGGAGTGCAATTACGCGCAAGGCCTCGAAGGCACGATCGACACGGTGCATGCGGGGGCGCTGCACCGCACGGTCCGCTGGCACGATGAAGGCAAACTGGCGCACGAGCAGGTGCTCTATGCCGATGTCGATGTGCAGCACACCAGCTATGGCTTCCGCTATGCCGGGCTCCGCAAATTGCCGGACGGCAGCACGCATACCCGCGTCACGATCGTGCCGTTCCCCTTCTTCACTTTCATACCCTCGCCAGGATCCACGCAGGGTCGCCGCCTGGTGAATGCATGGGTGCCCCGCGACGACGTATCGACCTGGCACATGCAATGGTTCTTCAATGCGGAAGCGCCGATCGACGTGGAATTCCGCAAGAAGGAATCGGGCGTGCACATCAAGCCCGACTTCACCAAGAAGGTCGGCTTCGCGGAGTGGTACAATCAGGACCGCGAAGCGATGAAGAACGACTATTTCTCGGGCATCACGGGGGTCGTTATGCAAGACCATGCGGTGGTCGAAACGATGGGGCCGATTTCGGACCGCGAAAACGAGAATCTCGGCCAGTCCGATCTCGCCATCGTGACGTGGCGGCGCATGCTGATCAAGGCGGCAAGGAACCTTGCGAGAACGGGCGAGCTGCCCGAAATCCTGACCAACAGCGCGATCGATTTCTCCGCCATCAAGTCCTACGAACAGATCGTTCCGCCGGGCCATGACTGGAAGGACGATATCCAGCTCGAAAAGATGTTCGAGTCGGTCGAATAGATTTCGGCAACAGGTAACGTCGCATCACCGGGCGGGCCCCAGTGGGACCTGCCCGGTTTGCTTTGCCGGACGATTTACGGACGCTGGCACTCTCACGGACATGAGGATACACGCGCGATTAAGTCCGGTGGATATGCAGAGGCTGCAATTCGGCGCCGCGGGCTAGTCCGCAAAAGCGCTCAGTTCCAATAGACGAAGCCCATCGCGTTGCCGGTTCCCGCCTCGCTGCGATAGCAAGGGATGTAATCCAGCACATGCGGCTTGAGCCCCAGCGTTCCCATGGCACCGGCAACCGGAATCCAGTTCTTCATTTCCGAAGTCCCGTCGCGGAAGGTCTTTTCGCCCATCGCGAAAACCGACTCTAGATTGCCAGTCTCCAGCGCGTTCAGGAAGGTCTTGTCGACATTCTCGTCCACCACGAAATGGGTCAGCCCGCCGCTCGCGATCACTGCCACGCGCAAATCGGAATCCCATTCGCGGATCGCTTCCAGGATCGACTGGCCGAATTTGTAGCAACGGCGCATGGTCGGCTGGTTCGGCGGGAAGAAGGTATTCACTGTCGCCATGACGCTGGGGCACGGATTGTCGCGCATGATGTGGCGATAGATGAAGCCCCAGGCGTGCGGCGTCTCCGCCACCGGCAGGTCCGACATGGCCGCAACATCGAATTCGTCGGCAATCGCCTGTTCTATGATTTTGAGCGCCAATTCGGGGCAGCCATCGTAAACAGCGCCTCCGGCAGGAATGTAGCCGGGAATGGAAACCTCGATCCCCGGTGGAAGCTTGGCCATCCTTTCCTCGGAGAATTCGTAATTCGTGATCTTGTCGCCGTAATGGATGGCAAATGCGGGGTTCAACGTGCTGTTGTAGATCTCGCCTTGGTCGTTGCCGACGATAACCGCGACGTCGATCCTGGCCTCTTCGAAGATATCGGCCAGTTTTTCGACATTGGCCTGGCATTGCTCAAGGCGGGCGTCCCACACTTCCTTGGTCGACTGTTCGGCCAGCCCCTCGCCGGAGCGCGCCTCTACCAACTCGTCGAACGACCAGTCCCCGCCTTTCCAGGCGTGCTTCATGGCGCGATCGGCCGGCAGGCGGTCACCCCAGTTCTTGGTTTCCGTCACCAGCATGGGGCTGTGGCTCGTGGCTATTCCCAGCACGATGTTCGCCATGATTCCTCTCCGTTCCCTTCATAATCCGAAGCAAGGCTTCAACGGGTCACAGTCGAATCGTATACCGAAAGTGCATAATTTGATTTGACGCTCGTCAATTGTCTGGAGAGCGGAAGCTGCCTCCGATGCGGGCGACCGTGCCGACGAGTTGCCATGCAACCGAGGCTTCCGCCGCGGATATATCGCGGCGCAATCAGTCTACCGGCAACTCGTCTGCGCTGGGAAGTTCGGGAGTGTCTCCCACGGCCGAAAACAGCCGCACAATGGAGCTTGCCAGCGCGGCCTGGCTGTCGATGAGAGACTCCCTGCTGGCAATAAGCTGCCGCTGTGAATCGAGGACGTCGAACAGCGTGGCCAACCCTTCCCGATAGAGCGCGTTGGACTGATTAAACGCGGCTTCGCTTTCCTCGATCGTCTGCGCCAGATCTTCGTTGCGGCCGGAATATGCCTCGATCGCGGCCAGCGAATTTTCGACTTCGGCCAAGACCTCAAGGATGGATTGCCGGTAATCCGCAAACCGCGCCTCTGCTTCCGCTTCCGCGGCGTCGACTTCTGCCCGTCTCCGCCCTCCGTCGAAGAGCGGCAGGTCCAATGCCGCGCCGACCGTCAGCAGGACTTCCGAAAACAGGCCGTCGACTGTGCCGTCCCCTGCGATCACCTCTCCGGGAATAGTCAGGGAAGGCATCAGGTCGGAACGTTCAATGCCGATCTGCGCCGCCGCTTCGATCAATCGCGCTTCTGATACGAGCAGATCGGGCCTGCGGCGCAGCAGGTCTGCAGGCACACCGATGGGCGGCCCCTCCCCGTAGCTGGGTATGCCAAGCGCAGTCTCACCGGCCATAGGCGTCTCACCCGGCGTCTCTCCGGCGAGCACTGCCAGCGAATGGGCGGCGCGCGCGCGCTCCAGTTCGAGCAGGCCCCGCTGGGCACGGGTTTGCGAAAGGTCTGCTGCCGCGCGGCGCACGTCGAGATTTGCAGACAGCCCCGCTTCGTATCGCAGCGTCACCACGCGCAGGGTTTGCTCCTGCAATTGCGTCGATTGCTCCAGAAGTGCCAGGCGCTCGCCCGTCCGGCGCAGTTCGATGAATTGCAGTGCGACGCTGGCGGCTATGATCCTTCGCTGATCCGCCACCAGATATTCCGCTGCCGAGGCGGCGGCCGCGGCCGCCTGTATCTCGGCGGACAGACGCCCAGATAGATCGGGATCGAACAGGGCAAAGGCGCCGGCAGAGGCAGAAGTGACATCTCCGTCGGACGAGCTTTCCAGTTCGATCGAACCGGCTAGATCGAGCGACGGCAAACGGTCGCCGCGTTCTGCCCTCAGAAAGGCTCTGGCTCGTTCCAGGCGCGCCCGGGCGGCAGAAATATCGAGATTTTGCTCGAGCGCCTTTTCGACCAGCCCTTCAAGCACCGGATCGTCGAAGCCGCGCCACCATTGCTCCTCCGCCCCCGAAGGCGGCCGGTACTTCGCGGCATAGGCCTCCGGCATGGTTACGTCCTGCGGCCCGCGCGCTTCCGGAATGGAAGCAAGGCAACCTGACAGCAACAAGCTGCCCAGCACTATCCCGGCGCACCGGACAATCATGCCCTGGCTCCAAGTGCCTCGCCCTCGTCCACATTGGCGATTTCCTCTTCCAGCCCGGCAAGGTCCATGCTGCGCGGTTTCCCGAAACGGGCAATGCCGAAATAGAAAACAGGCGTCAGGAACAGGGTGAAGATCGCGGCGATACCAAGTCCCCCGAAGATCACCCAGCCGATCGATTCACGCGCCTCTGCACCTGCACCGCTGGCCAGAACCAGCGGGAGCGCGCCAAGCACTGTCGAAATCAATGTCATGGCAATGGGGCGGAGCCTGATCGATGCAGCCTCTTCGATCGCGCTGCGCAAATCCCGTCCCTGATGACGCAACTGGTCCGCGAACTCCACGATCAACACGCCGTTCTTGGCCATCAGACCGATGAGCATCACCAGGCCGATCTGCGAATAGATGTTGAGCGAAATGCCCGACAGGAAGAGCGAGAGGATCGCGGCGGCAAGTGCGAAGGGAATCGTCAGGATCACCACCAATGCGCTGGTGAGCCGCTCAAACTGCGCCACCAGCACAAGGAACACGATCACGAAGGCAAAGAAGTAGGTCAGCAGCAAATCCCGGGTCGTCTCCTGCAAGGTTTCCGCCTCGCCCTGCAGGACCATGTCGATATTGTCGGCCACGGTTTCGTCGGCCAGCCGGCGGATTTCCGCGACGGCGGCCTCCAGTGCCGTGCCCGAGGCGACGTTTACGTCGAACTCGATCGCCCGGCGCTGCTCGGTGCGGTCAAGCTCGGCCGCGATGCCCTGTTCCGTCAGGCTCGTGACGTTGGTCAGCGGAACCAGCCGCCCGCCATCGCCCCGAACATAGAGGTTCCGCAAATCATCGGGACTGGTGATCGACACGGCCTCGGACGTGAGGAAGATTGGCACGGCCTCGTCATCGACATTGAGGTCCGCAATTTCCGTGCCCCCCACCATGGAACGCAAGGTAATCGCCAGGTCGTTCAGATCCACGCCCAGGTCCGCGGCGCTGCGCCGGTCGATCGCGAGAGAGACTTGCGGCTGCGTCGGCTGATAGGAAATGTCCGGATTGGAAAGAATGTCCGATTGCGTATCGATCGCCCTCGCCAATTCCTGGGCCGAAAGGTAGATCTCCGGATAGTCCGGGCCGGTCAGCGCGACTTCGAGTTCGTCCGTTCCGCCGCCGCCGAAGCTCAGAGTGCCGCGCCCGCTGACATTGACTCGCGAGCCGGGGATATCCTGCATGGGGCCCGACAATTGGCGAACGACTTCGGACTGGGTCACCTCGCGTTCGCCCCACGGGGCAAGCGTCGCAAACACCAGAACTCTGTTGGGGTCGTAACGACCGACGATGGAGAGCGTGGAACGAATAACCCCGCTTTCCACCAACGGGGCGAGCTGCGCCTCGATCTCGTCCAGTTCCCGGTCCATGAAATCGATCCCGACGCCATCGGGCCCGGTCGCAAAAATCCGGACGGAGCCGCGATCCTCATCGGGGACGAGTTCGTTTTCGATTGTACTATAGAGCAGTGCGGCCATCGCGGCAGCGGCCAGAGAGCCCCCCACTGTAAGCCATGGACGGTCCAGACATCGCCCAAGGCCTGTTTGATACCATCCGTTGATCTTGCGGCCTTTGTCGGTAAGCCAGCCGCTGCTTGAAGCCGAAGTCAAATCCAGGCGTGCGGCAAGCGCGGGAACAAGGGAAAGCGCCACAAAGGACGAAATGATGACGGCGATCGCCAGGACGAAGCCGAACTCCCTGAACAATCGCCCGGTTTCGGATGGCAGGAAAGAGATCGGCACGAAGACCGAAACCAGCACAGCCGTCGTCGCAATTACGGCAAAGAAAACCTGGCGCGTTCCAAGCACGGCAGCAGCGCGCTGCGCCAAGCCTTTCCCCTGAAGGCGCTGCGTGTTTTCGAGCACAACGATTGCATCGTCCACGATCAACCCGGTCGCCAGCACCAGTGCCAGCAAGGTCAGCAGATTAATCGAAAAGCCAAGCAGCCAGATCGCCGCGATGACGCCAATCAGTGCCACCGGGATCGAAGTGGCGGGAATGATCGTCGTTCTGACCGACCGGAAAAACACCAGCATCGTGCAGACGACAACGGCGATTGTGAAAAGCAGCGTTATCAGCACTTCGCGCACGGATATTCGGATGAATTCGGCGTCGTCGGAAATTACGTCGACGGAAATATCCGAAAATCGCTCGTTCAATCGTTCGACGGTTCGATTGATCGAATCCGATATCTCGATCGTGTTGGAGCTGGCCTGCCTGATCACCCCCAGGCCAATCACCCGCTCGCCATTCAGACGCACGAAATTGGTCGCGTCGGCCGGCGCGAAATATGTGCGCGCCACATCGCCGACCCGGGTCGTGCCCTGAATAAGGACATCCGCCATCCGTTCCGGATCGCTGGCGCTTGCATCCGCTCTGACCAGCAATTCCTGAGCGTCCGATCTGAAGCTGCCGATCGGCACGTCGAAAGGCGCGCCCTGCAACGCCGCAGCGACATCCGATATCGTCAGCTCGAAACGTCGCAGACGCTGCGGATCGACGACAACGCGCATCTGCCGCGGGCGGGAACCGAATTGGTTGATGCTCGCCACACCCTCCGCGGTCAGCAGCTCCGGAATAATATCATTCTCGACGATACTGCTGAGTTCGGCTTCGTCCCGCGAATTGCTCGATACGGCGAGCGTCATGATCGAACTCGCCTCGTCATCGGCTTTGACGATCTGAATCTGTTCCACCCGGTCAGGCAGGTCGCGGGTTATCCGGCTCACCGCCTCGCGCACATCCGCGGCCGCCGTATCGAGATCGGTACCGGGATTGAATTCCAGGTGGACGCGCGAATTGTTCTCCTCGCTGGCGGAACTGATCTGCCGCACGCCCGAAACGCGCGCGGCCGCGTCCTCCAGAACGCTCGTCACCTCGGCATCCATCGTTTCCGGCGCCGCGCCGGGCAGCGTGGCCCGCACCGTGACGCGGGGCCGATCGATATTGGGCAATTCGCGCACTTCGACACCCAGGAAGGCTGCAATCCCGGCAATCACGATCAGAAGATTGAGCACGCCGATCAGCAGCGGCCGTTTTACCGCAAGAAGCGGAAGGTCGTTCTTCTCCTTCACGCCTCGGGCCCAGGCTCGGCGTCTGCCGGATCAGCGGAATCGACTTCGATATCCTGCACCTCTTCCTGCCGCGGCTTGACCAGCCTGACTGACTGGCCTTCGCGCACTTTCTGCACGCCTTCCACAATCACCAGATCGTCCCCGGCCAGTTCAGCCTCGACCAGGGCGCTGCCTTCCCGCCGTGCAGCGATGGTGACGGGCAAGCGTTTCGCAGCGCCTTCGCGCACTACCCACAGATAGGAACCGTCTCCGCCCCAAACGATCGCTTCTTCCGGCACGCTTGGAAGCATCCGTCCGCTATCCACGAACAGCACACGAAAACTCATCCCTGGGCGCAGCGTGTCGTCCGAATTGTCGATCGCCGTGCGCACGACATAGGTGCGCTGCTCGTCGGAAATGGTCGAATCGGTCGCGATGACCTTCGCCTCGATCATTCGGTCCGGTTCGGAAAATGGCGAAACGGTAACCGCGGAACCTGGCCCCAAGCGGCCGAATGCCGTTTCCGGTGCTGGGAAGTCGACGAACAGGGTTTGCCGCCGGTCCAGCTGCGCGATGATCGTATCGGGCGCGATACGGTCCCCGACATCGATTTGTGTCAGCCCGATATGACCTGAGAATGGCGCCGTTACCGTCCTGTCGGAAAGCGCGGTCTTTGCCTGTTCCAGCTCCACTCTGGCAGAGGCCAGTGCAGTCTCGCCTGCCTCGATCTGGCTTTGCGAGATTGCGCCTGTCCCCTCGATCCTGCGATAGCGGGACAGGAGCTGAGATGCTTCGCGAAGGCGCACTTCCGCCGCTTCGACGGACAGACGCTCACGGCGGCTGTCGAGTTCGACCAGCGGCTGCCCTTTTCTGACGAAATCACCTGCCGAGAATCGGACCGAGCGCACCAGGCCCGCTGCCTCGGGATGCAGCTCGGCAGAGATTTCCGCCCGGGAAGATCCCACGACTTCGACCCGAAGCTGCTGCGGAACGCTTTGCGGCTGCTGGGCAACAACGGCCACTGCTTCGGACCCGCCGTCCTGTTCGGATGCCGCGCAGCTGCCCAGCAGGAGGCAGGCTGCAACCCAAAACGGGCGGCAAAATATCGATTTACGACTGAGGGGCATGGTGTCGCGTGTCGCGGCTTCTCTTCCTTTACGTCACGATCATGGTAACCGGTTGAAACAGAACTAACCACATCTGAAGTTGCAAACGGGACAATAAGTTTGTCCTCCGTGTGGAAGAAATGTCAGCGATACAGGCGATGCTGCGGCCTTGGCATCAATCGAGGACCCACTTCGCGCTGACATACCAGAGCTGATGCGAATTGCGTTCGCGGTACTCGCGCATGAACGGTGCGGGCACGGACCGGTCCGGATCGTACATGTCGCGCCAGCGTTTTACCGGCACGTCGAACAGGTTCGATACGCCAATCGACGTCGTCAGCTGACGGGTCGGCCGATATTCTATGAATGCCGACACATTGGGATTGATGTTCTGATATTTGTCCAGTTCGCTTCGGCGGAAACTGGTCGTTGCCGTGGCGCCCTTGACGTCCACGCCCCAGGCAAACGTATCGAAGTCCTGACGGAACGCCGCCGAATAGGCGAAAGTGCTGATCTCCTTGAATGGGCCTCCCGAAAACGGCCTGGGTTCAAGCGTATATGGGTCGACGACCGATGTATCCAGATATGTCGCCGATCCGCTGAGCCGTCCGCCGGCAATGCCGATCCGCGCAAGCGGAATATCGACATTCAGCGTGGCGAAGCTGCGCGTTCCAGTGCCGAGATTGCCGGGCGCATCGAACCCGCCTTCGGTCGGCACGCGGTCCTGCAGCTTGGAAATCCGGTCATGCCCCAGATCGATCTGAACCCTGCCGTCGCCCAGGATCGGGCGGCTTGCATTCAGCAGAAACTCCCATGCCCTCTGCGGCTCCAGATCGGCATTGCCGCCGCTCACCCGGCCATCGTTCAGTTCCGCAACGCTTACGAAATCGCCGAACTCCAGTTGCGCCACCGTGCGCCTGGCACTGAAGCTGACCTGCCATGCGCCCGGCTGCCAATCGAGTGCCACATTCGGCTTGAAGAAGCCCAGTGACCTGTTCGCGACCGCATCGCCTGTCAGTTCCAGCTCGGAATATTCATAGGTTACGCCAAGATCGAGGTTGAGATTGCTGCTCAACCCTGTGGACGCGCGCGCAAAAAGCTCGCCCCGGCGTTCGCTGATGACCGCATTCTCAATCGGAAGGTCGATCCGTGTCCGTTCATCGTCGGCGTCGATGCTGAACAGGCCGGTCTCGCTGGTCAGTTCGTTATAGGCGGCCTCCCCGCCGATTTCGACCGTCCATCCACGGAGCTTGTCCCGCGTCCAACTGACCCGGCCAACCCGCTCTTCCAGCCGGTCGTCCAGCAAGTGCTGGTTCCCGCCGATCAGATCCGCGCCGTCGAATGTCAGCGATACATCGTCATTGGCGCGATCCCGACGCGTGGCCAGCGCATTGAGCTTGATCGCACCGCCCAGCAGCGGCTGCGTAAGATCGCCGCTGAGTTCATAAGTATGCCAGATGTGATCCTGCCGATAGATCTCGTCTCGAACGTCGCCATTTGCCGCCACGCGCCTGCTGAATTGGTCGATCGGCCAGGGATCGATCAGATAGGATGCGTTGATATGGGCGGATTCGTCCTCATCCAGTTCGTAGGCCCAGCCCACGGAAGCGATTTTGTAAGGTTCCCGGCTGTTGCTGAACACCTCGGAGGTTTCCACCAGCCGCCCGGACGGCAGCTCCGTGACCAGGTCTATGCCGTCCTCGCTATAAGCCATGCTCTCAAGGCTGAATGAGGCGCTGAAGGACGATACGCCGCGATTGAGGACTGCAGAAGCCAATATGGTCGGCCTGATCCTTCCGCTGGATTCACGCTCCATCTTCGCTTCGAGCGTGCCGGCAATGCCGCTCTGCTCATTGAGCACGATATTCGCGACTTGCGACTTGCCAGTATAGTCGGCTCCGAAACTGTTACCCGATGCAATCTCGATCCGCAGCACGCGCGAGGCGGGTATGCGCGACAATACCGTGGCAAGGCTGTCGCTCTTCGAGCTCGGCCGCTGCCCGTTGATCACGACATTGCCTGCCGCCTGACCGAAGCCGCGGACACCCATTTCGCCGCTCTCAAGCACGAAGCCCGGCAGCCGTTCGATCATTTGCAATGCGTTGGCGGGAGAGAATGATTCGAAGAAGGCCGCCTCATAGACGATGCGCCCCTCTTCCGATCGCATCTGGGCACTTACCGATGCAGGCATCACTGCGGCCGACAGGATCAGACAAAGTCCTATGAATTTCTTCTCTACCCTCACTCCACAACCTTCCAATTTTATTATTTTATTTCAGATATTTAATGCATAGCAATCTATTGTGTTGCTAATGACCTCGCCTTCATTTGCACTATGAGACCAAACCGTTTGGTATTGCAACCGCAACACGCCACAAGGCGGAAATTTTGCTTGTTATCTAGGGGGATAAGAAGGGATTCTGGGGCGCATCGCGGCCTATGCCTGCGAAACGCTCAAGGAGTGTCCAGCCATTGGGTAGAGGCCAGTGCAGCAAGCGCAATGCACCTGCTTTTTCAGCAGTTACAGGCTCTCGATCCGTTCCGGCGTAAGGCGCCCGCGAATTGCGTCGAACAGGCCGAGCCAGTTTCCTTTCACCCTGCCCACCCGGTCCACCCAAGGTTCCGACTTGAACATCTTTATGTGGTTGGCCACGAGATTTTTGCCGATAAGTATGACGCCGAAGTCAACCGGCATCGTGCCTTTGCGGATGAGGTAGAGCGGATTGATCACCTGCGAATAACCCAGCCGCAAACCCGATTCCCGGCCATGCTTGACGCCCAGATGGACCCCAGCGAAGGCAGGCGTTTTGACGATCTTGCCACGCGCACTGAGCGCCTGGGCGAAATCGAAGTCTTCCTGCCAAGCGTAGAGGCGCAGCCGTTCGTCGAAACGCAGGTCCCCAATGGCGGAACTGCGATAGGCCATGTTGCAGCCATAGAGCCCAGGGAGCTCCGAGTAGATCTCAAGCGGAAAGGACTGGCGCGCATCGTGAGCCGAAATGACCGTATCGGCTTCGCCCGCATCTATGCCCGCGGACTGGATTCCATCTGCAAGCACATCTCCCGTCGCGCCGACGACGTCGGGAAACGCTGCGAAGAAGCGCGCGACATTCTCCACGCTATAGATCGAAGGGATGAAGTCATCATCGTAGAACAGGATGACGTCGTATCGATCGCCGAGGTAATCGAGTGCAGCGTTACGCTGTAACGTCAGGCCCTTGGGTGCGAAGACGGACTTCACCCGTTCGTTCTCGACGAAATCCGCCGGCAGGTCATCAGCCGATACGGTAGAGAAAAGCAGGACGTCCGGCCTGACCGATTGACGCTCCATACGGCCAATCAGATCAGCAATCAGACTGGGGCGGCCAAGACTTGCAATGGCAACCGCGACGCTCAACTGCCCATTCATGCGCCTATAGCCCTGCGACCGATGCCAAAGCAGGGTGCTTTGAATATGTGGCTAAGCAGGTATGAAACCGCTTCGCTTGAAAGATTGGCACTGATATTACCTTTGTTCATAGGCGGCGCGGTGCGGGCCAGTCGCAGGGGCATGCAGGCATTTTCGATCGAATAACGAGCCGCTCTTCCATTGCCCCCGGATTTGGGCGATGCACCTCAAACTTACAAGAGACGCAGCTCAGCGCCCGCCAGCCACGACTATGACCCATGGGCTATTTGCGGAACATTAATCCCGTGCTTCGCAGATGTCCCACTTGAAGACCTTGCCCCGTCGGAGTTTGCGACTCTTGCCTCATTATGAGAATGTGAAGCGCAAGCTCGCGATTGAATCTAGAGGATAAGACTTTGACAAACGGTGATAAAAGAGAGCACTCGCCCACGGATCAAGCACCGTCCGACGCTCACTCGCCGCGCGTAACTATTGCAATTCCCGTATATAACGGAGCCAACTTTCTGGCAGACGCCGCGAATTCGGTTCTGCGGCAGACCTATACCGATCTCGAACTGATCATAGTCGACAATGCCTCTACGGACCAAACGGCTGAGATCTGCCGCGAACTTGCCGCGAAGGACCCGCGCGTTCGCATTTATCGCAATGAGAAAAATCTAGGCGCAGCGCCCAATTACAATCGCGGACTGGAACTTGCCCGCGGCACCTATTTCAAATGGATGGCGCATGACGACTGGATCTCCGACAACTATATTGAAGAATGCGCCAACGCATTGGACAAATATCCGCAATTCGTGATCGCGCATGGCATTCCGCGTGAGATGCTGGACGCAAATACGCCATTCCTGGACAGCGAGTTCACGGTCGAGCTTTGGGGTAGAGCCGGCCCAGTCGAGAGATTTGCAAGGGCTATGCGCATGGACCGTACATGCCACGCGATCTTCGGGCTCATGCGCCGCGATGCGATCGAGAAGACCACTCTGCACCGGCCTTACTACACCTCTGACCGCAACCTGGTGGCCGAGATGGCGCTCCTAGGGCGCTTCCTCTGTGTGCCCGAGGCGATATTCTACAATCGCAAACATCCCGGTCAGTCGATGGCGCAATCCAAGAACAGGCTGTTCCTCAATGTCTGGCAGGACACCAGCAATGTGCGCAGCTTTTCGACGATACATCTCAGCCGGCTCAAGCACGCATATGAAATCTGGGGGCGCTATCCCGAAATCGCTTCGCGATATCGCCTGACGAAAGCAAGCGCGGGCTACATGTTCTCTCCGCGCCTGCTGGCGCGCTACGCCGACGAGTATGCATGGTCCACCGTGCCGCGGCTTTACAGCGTGATCCGCGGCGTCGGACGCAAGGTCTACCGCACGATCCGCCCTGCTAAGACCTATTTCGCCGAAGACGGGGAAACGGCGATCACAAGCTCTGGAGACGCCAATTCAAAGGCGGCGCCAGGGGAACAAGCAAAGCAGAAGGCCGCTGCTCCGACTGCTAGTCAAAACTCCATTTCCGGCAAAGAAGACGTCGTCACTGGCGGCCAATCCTAGGCCCTGCAGGATGGCACCGCAGCTTCGCGGACCCTTGCGAACGGGCGCTTAGGCCTTCCGGCGCAGTCTGCGGAGCCTCAAAGCAGCAAACGCTCCGGCCGAGCCGCCTAAGAAGTTTGCGGCCAGGTTCAGGGCAGTCGGGTGCCTCCCTTCGATGAGCACCTTCGACGCCTCGATTCCGAGAGCAAGTGCGAAGATAAGAGCCATTGGCCAGAGAAGCCTGCCCCCAGGCTGCGCAAATGTGCCGATCACTGCATATCCTATGGGCACGAAGGCGAGGAAATGCAGGAGCGCGGCAAAGACGTCTTCCGGGCGAATATCGGAAGAAGCAACCCGCAAGCGTACAGGGATCTGCCACCATTGCTCAGGTATTTGCAGATTGCCTGGCGCCAGAAGATTGTCGCGATACGCCGGAGTCAAAATCACGGCTCTTTCGATTGTGCCATTCCAGCCACGCAGACCAACGACCTCGTTGCCCAGAGCAAGCCTGTAGCCGTCATTCCAGGTGCTGAGGGCATTGTCCGGGAGCGGGCTGTCAATCGCGGGCGCCCCGTCGATATCGACCTGCAATCGCCCCGGTCTCAGCTGAACGAGAAGTTCGATACTCCGGCCGCCCTCAAAGACACCAGAAACGACTATGGACGGCTGACCATCCAGTTGCGCATCGTCGCGGCGAAGGCGAATTACGAGATTCCGCTGCTCCTGCCCGATGATCAAGTTGTGGGCCAGATAGCCATGCGACAGTGCCAATATTCGCGCCGGGCCGCCTTGGTTCAGCGTTGCAGGCGTGAGTTTCAGGTCGATCGCAAGCCTTCCGGTCCGCTTCGCATCCTTTACCCAATCGGGAGAATCCGTTGACCGAGCCATGCTGGGTTCTCGGAAAACGAAAGCACCGTCCTGACGCTCCTCAAGGCGATTCTGAACGAGCTTGGGCAGATCAAGCCGGAATGGCGCGGTGGCCGCGATCAGGTTGATCGCGATGGCCAGAAATAGAAGCAATCTTGGTTTCAAGCCGTCTCAGCCCTTGCTGATCTCTGTGGCTCGATATTCGGCCATGTGATAAGACTTCCGCGATTCATTGTTTCAGCGCGATACAGTGCCCCAATCGACGAGCAATTGCTAAGAAGAATGCCCTACCTACGGGGACCGTGCAGAGCAATCGAGGGTCTGAGCTTCGCGCCGTAAGTCCTAAGCAGATGGGGAAAAAGGGGTAACCAGTTTTCCCGCAATCATGTAGGTTTTCGCGATGCTAGACTTGCCCGAGCGCGATCCGTTTTTGCCATACCATTTTCATTGGGATGGATCGGCGGAGCTGAAGCGGCAAAGTGCAACGCCATCGCGCAAGGGCAGCAGGGCAAGAGGCGGCAATGGATCTTATTAGCAGCGAAAAGAAGATAAAGGTCGGCATTCTGGCCGGGGGGCTGGGATCACGCTTGGCCGAAGAAACCAGCACGCGGCCTAAGCCCATGGTCGAGATCGGCGAAATGCCGATCCTCTGGCACATCATGAAGCTCTATTCGCATTTCGGCTTCAACGATTTCAGCGTCGCGCTCGGATACAAGGGCGAATATATCAAGCGCTGGTTTCGGGACTACTTCAACAATCAGGGATCGGTGTCCATCAATGTGCGCTCGGGCGAACTCGTCCGGCACAGTCCGGATACATTGCCTGACTGGAACGTCGACCTTGTCGATACCGGCATGAATGCCGGCACGGGCGGCCGCATCAAGAAGCTGGCGCCCTGGCTGGGAGACAACACCATGCTTGTCACCTGGGGCGACGGCGTCGCCGATATCAACATGCACGAGCTCCTGGCTTTCCACCGGTCTCACGGCTGCCTTGCCACGCTTACGGCTGTTCGTCCGCCGGCCCGGTATGGCCATCTCGAAATGGATGGAGACCGGGTCACGAAGTTTTCGGAAAAGCCGCAAATTGGGGAGGGCTGGATCAACGGAGCTTTCTTCGTCCTCGAACCCGGTGTGATGGACTTCATTGAGAACGAGGAAGAAATGTTCGAGCAGGGCCCGCTATCGCGCCTCGCTGAAGAAGGACAATTGAGGGCATTCCACCATCAGTCCTTCTGGCAATGCATGGACACCATGCGCGAAAAGCAGATCCTAAACGACTTATGGCAATCGGGTCATGCACCCTGGAAAATCTGGAAGGATGGATTTGATGAAGATTCTGCTGACGGGGCACCTCGGCTACATTGGGACCGTTCTGGCGCCGAGGCTTCTCGAGCGCGGGCATGACGTTACAGGTCTCGACAGCGACCTCTTCAGCGATTGCACTTTTGCCGGTACGGTAACCCATCTGCCCCTGCTGGGCCGCGATGTTCGCGACTTCGTCAAGCAGGAAGACGCGGTCGAACAGCTGACCGGTTTCGATGCCATCATTCACCTCGCCGGCCTATCGAACGATCCGCTGGGTGATTATCAACCGGGCCTGACCCAGGAAATCAATGCTGCGGCATCGGTCGATCTGGCCAGGCTTGCCAAGGCCGCCGGCGTGCCGCGGTTCGTCTTCGCTTCGTCATGCTCCAACTATGGCGCATCGGGCGATGGCTTCGTGACCGAGCAAGGGGACCTCAATCCCGTCACGCCCTATGGTGTATCGAAGATGGAATCCGAGGTGGCCATTTCGGCGCTGGCGGACGACAGCTTCAGCCCGACATTCCTGCGTGCCTCAACAGCATTTGGTGTCTCGCCGCGCCTGCGTTTCGATCTGGTGGTCAACAATCTTACGGCCTGGGCCTGCGCCACCGGCGACGTAAGGCTGAAGAGCGACGGCAAGCCCTGGCGCCCTCTGGTGCATGTAGAGGATATCGCGACAGCCTATATCGCCACGATCGAGGCGCCGCTGCAGGACGTCCATCTGGGTATCTTCAATGTCGGCCAGACCAGTGAGAACTACCAGATTCACGAAGTCGCCGAAATCGTCCGTTCCGTTGTGACCGGCTCGCGCATCACCTTCTCCAACGAGATCGGTGCGGACATCCGCAACTACCGGGTGGATTGCAATCACATCTCGCGCACCCTGCACGGCTTCAAGCCGCAATGGACGGTGCGCCGCGGCGTCGAACAATTGTACGAAGCGTTTCGCGCATACGGGCTAACCGTCGAAGATTTCGAGGGGCCGCGCTTCAAACGGATCGACCATATCAGGCATCGTATCGAAGCAGGCGAAATTGACGAACGCCTTTTTCCCGCAACCCAACCGGCACCAAAGGACGGCCGCGATGCACTTGCAACAGCATAAAGATCTCTCGGTAACGGAAACCGCCTGCCGCTCTTGCGGAAGCAGCACGCTGGTACCCATTCTCAACCTCGGGCGCACGCCATTGGCCGACCGGCTCGTGCGGGCGGAAAAGGCTTCCGAACCGGAACTCACATTCCCGCTGAATGTGGTCTTCTGCCCGGAATGCGCCCTTGTGCAAATCGACGAAACCGTTGCGCCGGAAATCCTCTATACCGACGATTATCCGTATTATTCCTCGATTTCGCCGGACTTGCTGGCAAGGTCGAGGGAAAATGCGCTGGCGCGTGCCGCCGAGCGTGGGCTGGATTCATCCAGCCTTGTCATCGAACTGGCCAGCAATGACGGCTATCTGCTGAAGAATTACGTAGAACAGGGAATCCCGGTTCTGGGCATCGACCCTGCACAAGGGCCGGCTGCGGATGCTGAAAAGATCGGCGTGCGAACGCTTTGCACGTTCTTCACCGAGCAACTGGCGCAGGAAATCGCCGAGCAATACGGCCAGGCCGATGTCATTCACGGCAACAATGTGCTCGCCCACGTGAAGGATACGAACGGCTTCGTTGAAGGGATCCGTAAGGCCCTGAAGCCGGACGGCGTGGCCGTAATCGAAATGCCGCATCTGCTTCCGCTGGTAGAGCATATCGAATTCGACACGATCTATCACGAGCACCACTGCTATTTCTCGCTCACCGCGCTCGACAATCTGTTCCGCCGACACGGTCTCTTCATCAACCGTGTCGAACAATTGAGCATTCATGGCGGTTCACTGCGTATCTTCGCAGAACCCACGGAAAATGTCGGCCCAAGCGTGACCGAATTGCTGGCGCTGGAACGGGAAGTAGGCCTCGACAGTGCCGAGTATTTCCGCGAGTTCGCTCAGCGTGTCGACGCGCTTCGGGACAAGCTCATGGCCTTGCTCAATGGCTTGAAGGCCGAGGGCAAATCCATCGCGGCGTATGGCGCAGCCGCAAAAGGCGCGACCATGATCAATTATTGCGGCATCGATCACGAGATGATCGACTTCGTGGCTGACCTGAACGTCAACAAGCATGGCCGTCTGATGCCCGGCGGAAAAATTCCCATTCGGTCGCCCGAGGCCCTGCTGGAAGAGCGCCCCGATTATGTCCTGATCCTGGCCTGGAATTTCATTGACGAAATCGCGGCACAGCAGGCCGAGTATCTTGCCGGCGGCGGCAAGTTCATCGTTCCCGTTCCCGATCCGAAGGTACTGTAATGAACGAAACAGAGTCGATCCTGGCTCCTTCAACCGGAACGGAGGACCTCGTGGAATCCGCTTGGCTCCATTCCTGCCCAAGCTGCGGTTCGCGCGATCTGGAATTGTTTTACGAAGTACGGGGTATTCCGGCCAATTCCTGCCTGTTGTTCGACGACAGGCAGCAGGCCATCGACTGCCCCAAGAGCAATATCGGCCTGACCTATTGCCGCGATTGCGATTTCGTCTTCAACGCGGAATTCGATGCCCGCCAGATGGAATATTCCGGCCGGTACGAGGAAACGCAGGGTTTCTCACAGACCTTCAGCCGGTTCCATCGCCAGCTTGCCGCCGAAATGATCGAGCGGCACGATCTCCACGAACGCGAAGTGATGGAGGTTGGCTGCGGCAAGGGTGAATTCCTGGTGCTGCTATCGCAAATGGGCGAAAATCGCGGCGTCGGCGTGGATCCGAGCGCGATACCGGAGCGATTGGAGGGTATCGACGGAGCGGAACGGGTCACGCTGATTCCCGAATATTTCCTGCCCGAACATTGCCGGACGGAGCCCGACTTCCTGTGCTGCAAGATGACGCTGGAGCATATCAGCGACACGGCGCAGTTCATCTCCACCATCCGCAAGGGCCTGACGGCGGCCAAGGGAACTGTGGTCTTTTTCCAGGTTCCCGAAGCGCACCGGATCTTGAGCGAATGTGCGTTCGAAGACATCTATCACGAGCATTGTTCCTACTTCACCGGCTATTCGCTTGGCCGCCTATTCCAGTCATGCGGTTTCCGCGTGACGCGAACCGCGCAGGAATATGACGATCAATATCTGACGATCGAAGCTGTCGCCGACGATAGCGCCCAATCGGTAAGCGAATTGCCGGATCGCGGCGATATGGCGGCGCTCGTCTCCAGTTTTCCTGAACGCCTGGCGGAAAAGCGGGACTACTGGCGCACGATGATCAGGCAGGCCAAGGAACAGGGGCAGCGTGTTGTCCTGTGGGGATCCGGCTCCAAGGCAGTCTCTCTATTGACGACGATGGGCGTGAGCGAGCTGGTGGATTGCGTGACGGATATCAATCCCAATCGCCAGGGCTATTTCATGCCGGGCACCGGCCATGAAATCGTTCCCCCGTCCGCGCTTGCGGAAATCAAACCGGATCTGGTGATTGCCATGAACCGGATCTACCGGGACGAGATTCAAGCCGAGCTCGATGGTCTCGGGATCACTTGCAGGCTTGAATGTCTCTGACCCGCATTGCCGGCAGCTTTGGTAAGGCCGCGAGCTAGGGCCGATCTAGCAGCAGCTTTGGCGAGGCTGGCTGCAATCGGGTTAGCGAGCAGGCACAGAGCCCAGCAGCGTCAGATCATTCCAAGGAAGGTTGCACGTGCGACAGCTTCTGTGCGTGTGCGTGCGGCCAGCTTCTTGCGAGCACGCAATATATATTCATTGACGGAGCGGTCGGAGATATAAAGTGCATCGGCCGCTTGGGCAGTGCTCATGCCGCAGGCCAGACATGCGAGCACCTGCCGCTCACGATCGGACAGTTCATCCTGCCTTTGGGGGCTCGACTGGAAGAGCTGGGGCCATTTCGTCTCCAGCATCCCGACCAGATAATATCCGAGCAGGTGCAAAGTCTCTAACTTAGCCTGGATGAACTCCGAAAACTCGTTACGGTCCTCGTCACCCCAGGCCGACAGGATCGTGGCTGTCCCTGTCGCCGGATCGCGCAAGGGCAATGCCAGGCCCTGAAACTGGCCCATATCCTCTATCATGATACGGCAGAGCGGCTTGAAGGCGGTTTCATTCGGGCTCATCAATATCCGCCGATGGTCGACGAACATCGGCTCTCGCGACAACGAGAAGAAACGCAAAGTCGGGCGCATATGGAACAGAAGAGGGTCGGACGCCTCCCGCAGGTCGCCGGTATGATCATGTAGTCGGCGGTCGTGTTTCTCGTCCCAGACGCGGCCGAAACTTGGCCCTGCCCTTTTGTCGGAGAATGGATTGGGCGAATTGAGGGGCAAAGACGTGTGAAGCGCAGTCCTGCCGAGGCCCTGCCGCCGCAGTTGTTCGGCAAACGCGCCCCAGGCTTCGTCCTTGTTAGACGCATTGTTTATGCTGTCGGCAAGATCGCTTAAGTCGAACACCAAGCCCTCAAGAGAACAAGTAGTAAGCGACAAGCATAAAAGCCGCTAAGAACTTGAGTCAATGATACGCATACGCATTATCATTAATGAACTTCTTTTAGCAAAATCGGGAGTCTTCGCATTGCCGGCACGCTTTCGCGCGAAAGAGGCGGCCAAATGCGATCAAAATGTCGGAATTTTACTGGTCGATCCGTTTTCTGATGACGGTCATCTGGCCCAGTTCAGCGCTACGAAGCAATCCCATGGGCGGACAGCTTTGCGAATGGCATGGCCCAATGGTCACGACCCACATGGTCGGCCGGCACGGGACGATTTCGAAGCTCGCAAAGGTGGCGCTGGTCATGCCGATGCCAGCCTTTCGCGTGGCATGCGCCTTACCCTCAAGCGGGAAATGCCAGACCTTTTCAACGTCGATCCGCCCATTGTCGCCCTGGATGCGCACCTTGCGGTCATGCGGCTCTATGTCGGTTGGATAGGTGAAGGAAAAGCTCGGCCGACACGCCCCTTGCGCGTCTCCGGTAAGCTGCTCGGCTTTGACGGCGACGCCAAACGGTGTCGCAGCAAGCGGTTGCGGGACCAAACCGACCGCGCAAGTCAGGGCAAATGCATGGCCCACCTGGCGCATTGTTCGAGACATCATCAGTCGACCGATTCGTCCATCTTCGTCATGCGCACGGTGCGGCGTTCGACATAGGGATGGCCGTTTGCCGTACCAGTAACCTCCTGATTACCGACCAGTTCGCTGTAATTGACCATGACGAGACGATAGGTGAAATTCATCGTCACGCCCTCGATCGTCGCGGCACCGGTACCGATATAGCGCGGCAGCTCGTTCATCGGACAGTTCGCTTCTTGCTCGATCGTATTTTGGTCGAAGGGCAGATCGGGAATCCTGGCTCCGGGCAGTATCCTGGTGCCTTCCGGCAGATGCGGTTTATTCTCGAACCGCCAGTCCTTTTCATCTGGCCCAACGGCACTGATGCCCAGAACCACACCGCCGCTTTCGCCTTGGGGGGTCAGCGTGAAATGACCGTCATGCTCCTCGATATGGGCAATCTCCGGCTTTTCGCTTCCCGGGTGCGGCAGGGCAACGCCATTCGTGACAACATAGCCAGGCCCAAGCGTCACTTCCCAGGGGCCATGCATCGACATGATTGCGAGGCCCTGCATATCGGCCTCGCGATTTTTGCCGCAAAGGCCGTAGGTTTCCCCCGCGGCGGCAGGTACGGCCAGGCACGTGCCGGCCACAACGAATGAAACAATGGGCGTAAGGATGCGTTCTGTGATCATGGCCGCGAAGAAGCGGAGCGATATGCAGCAGAGCAAGTCGTGATTTTTCACGACTTGTGATGGACAAGCCAGGCGCGCCATCTCCTCGCGTCTGGGTGGGAGAGACTGTTCGGTCCGGTCCCGCCCGCAAACGATCAACAATATTTTGGACCGCTCCGCCTATGCCCTTGCCATTACAGACCACTGCCATCGGCTTTGCCGCCGCAGCCGCTTTGACATTCGCGGCTGGTGTCAGCTTCGCGCAGGATGGGATAAACGGGGCGCAGGGCAAGATAAGTGACTGGTCCGGGAGACAGGCCGACCTGTTGGTCTGGCAGATCGGAGCGCCGCCCGTGCCGATCGGGAAGGTTACGGAGGGCGGCACCTTGATATTCGAGCTGCCGGCCAGCTTCGATGCCACCCAGCCCCTGTCGCAGGTTTTCAGCTGCAGCGACGGCGGGACGACGAGCACCGATCCGGATGCAACATACTTCATTACTTCGTCGATGCTGATGATCGGCCTGGCGGCGGAGGAGAAACTCATTGGCGGAGCCGTCGCCGCATCGAACCGGGCCATCGCTCTATCGCGCGCGGGCAAGGCGCAGCCCGCTGCGGGACGCTATTACCAATGGCTTTACACTCCCGACGATGTGACGATCGAAGGCAATTGCGCGTTCGACATTTTCCCGGACGGCAAGACCGGGGTGGAGGTCAATTCCACTTACGACATGGCGCTGAAGCCCGGCTGGAACGTCTTCGAAATCGAACTGGCCGAGATCGAAAAGGTCGGCGACGCCCCGAATGTGGCGCGCCAAAGGGCCTACCGCGTCGTCGATGATCTGCCCGCCGATGCCAAGTGGTATTATTGGCCCGAATGACTTTCCGGGCCTCGCGCGGCGTCATCATCACGCTGCTCGCCATCAAGAGACTGGAGATTCCAATGTTGGAATGCTTGAACCGTCATCTCCTCGCGCCTTTGGCGCTCGCTCCCCTCCTTGCGCTCGCTGCATGCGGCGGCGGTGCGGAAGACAGTGCGGAAGGAGAAACAGCGAGCAACGCGGCGGCCGGCGAACAGGCCGAGGCCGGCATGATCGAGGCGGATATCGACGGGCAAACCTACACTTTCCAAGTCGGCGATGGCAGCGAGAATGGCGTGACGGTGCAAGACAACGATCCCATATCCGTGGTTATCATTCGCGGCGAAGCGGACGATACCGAAGGCCTCCGCATAACGCTGATGGCACAGAGAGGCGCAGCGTCCGCCGATACCGCGCAACTGTTTGATGGGCCAGAGATGAACCCTCTCGAAAGCGAACTCGGTCTGGCCAAGATCGAGTTCGACAATGAGGGCGAAGGCGGCGTCTATAGCGGCAGCTTTTCCGCCACGCTCGATCGCGTCGATGCGCAGATGATGACCGATGACATGGAAACGGTGTTCGAGGCGCCGTTAGAGATCAGCGGCACGTTCAACGCGCAGGCCCAATAGGCCAGTGCAACGAACTTCCACGCCTCTCCGAACACAACCGAAAGACCTATGATATGAACCTGCGTGCCCAATTCCCGCTTCTTGCTCTCTCGATTGCCCTATCCGCTTGCGGCGGCGATTCCGGGGGCGAAATGGGAAATACCGAAGATGCCGCTGCCATGGCATCCGACAGCGAGGCGGAAACGGCCGCCATATCCGGCAACGGCGACATTCCCGAATGGCTGCCCGGCGGTTTTCCACTGCCCGACGATTTCAAACTCGACGGAGCGAACAATATCGGCACCAGCACCCATCTCATCAATGGGCGTTCCGATATGCCGGCGGACCAGATATACGACTTCTTCGCCGACGGGCTGGCCGAGGCAGGCTATGACGTCCGCTCGCGCGAAGACTACCGCGAACAGAATATGGTCTATTTCGAGGGCAATGGCTGCCACGATTGCACAGTCACCTTTACCGATGCCGGTGCATGGCGCACGATGCGCATATCGCTCACTCTGCCTACCCAGGAATAATAGCGCGCAAGGGGGGAACCCCTTGCCAGCACCTTATCATCCTCTGGCAAGCCAGCGCATCGGGCTGTGACGGACGACGTGCATGAAGGCCACTCCTGCTGTCAGCCCCACAATGGTCATCCCCCAAGTGTAGATATCGCCTTCACTCAACTGCCCTTTGTGAAGCAATCGCCATGGCTTGTTGGTCCAGGTGTGGACGAGATAGATGTAGAATGAGGCTGAAGCGACGGCCGAAATGATCCCGACACTGAAGCGCGGAACCTTGATGACAGGGAGGAACAGCAGCACGAGAGCGATCAGCGCCAGGTATACCGAGCTCCCCAACCCAAAGGAATAAAGGGAGAGTAGGCAAATGACAAAAACACCCGCAAGTACAAGAGTATGCTGCGCATTCTTCATCGGTAATGCGAGGCACATGCCGAGATAGAACAGCGGCAGAGTGGCGAATGGCGCGGTTTGATAGATGGTCAGACCGTAACTAGGTAGATCCCGCGGTTCATCGAAAAACAGCAGGGGCGCAATCAGCCTTACGGCAAAGCCGAGCGCGCAGATGGCAATCAAGCACAGATACTGGTTGCTCCTCGTCCTGATGCGTCTGACGACCAGAACCTGGAGCAGGAAGACGATCGCGATGGCTTTGATCAGGCTGTGCAGATACCAGTAGATGCCCTCGTCCCGGATCATCCCGGGAAAGGTCGGATGATTGACCAAATCGGTCATGAGCAGGACATTCGCCCAAGGGATGGGATGGTCCAGAAAGAGGCCCCAAACCACTGTAGCCCAGGTAAAGAGTGCCGTTAATGGAAGCAGGTGCGTGATCGACCGGAGCATTTTGGCCGGACGGCCAGACACAAACATCGAATCCCAATTGGACTTGCAGAACAGATAGCCCGAAATGACCAGCAGGGCACTCGTCGCGCTGTCGCCGATCGACGTCAACGGAGCGTGGATCGCGACAACCAGGGTAATAAACAAAGCGCGCAGGAAGATGATGCTCTCGATCCGCGCCGTGTGTTTGCTCACCGGGCGGCCATGCCGGGAGATTTCGCGCAAGCTCATCGCATGCCATTCGTCGGGCACGGTGCCGACGATTTCCTCCAAGATCATATAAGCCTGGACGTAGCTCAGACTATCTCCGCCAAGGCTCATGAAGCTCTCATCGGGATCGATATCGTCGCGCTCGAACAATTCGGAAAAGGCTGCGGCGAGTTTCTGCAGACGGGGATTGTCTTCCCCGGCGCTCCCTTTGCCCGAAGGTCGGTCTATGGCCCCGGCATCTCTCTTTGCGCCCTCGCCCTGAATTGATGCGAGGATCGCCTGATAGTCCGGCTTGCCGTTCGCCAGACGAGGAATCTTTTCAAATGCCGAGGCGATCACGCGGCCGGCAGGCAAATTGAAACGCTGGGCAAGCGATGTTGCCAGCGTTCGGGCTTCGCCGCTCCCCTCATAGGCGACGACGAGCCTGCGGTCGTCTCCGGTAGCGACCACTGTCCAGCCCATGCGGCTGGCCTCTTGCTCCACCTTGGCAAGCGATATGCGCAATCCGAACAGTTTCAGGAAGCGGCTCTTGCGCGCAGTTACGCGATAGATATCCGGCGCCACCTCTTCGGCGAGGTCGCCCGTGGCAAGCTCTTCAACTTCGTCGCCCCGCGCCAGGTCCTCGCGGGTCTCCGCGTATCCCATCATCACATTGGGGCCGCGGTAAGCCAATTCACCGACATCCTCGGCGGGTTCACCTGTCTCGGGGTCGACCAGCCTGAAGGAACCGCCCGGGATCGGCCCTCCTATACAGTCCGGGTATTCGGACAGCTTATCGGGCGGGACGTAAGCCATTCGCGCAGTCGCTTCCGTCGCCCCGTACATGACGAAAAATTGCGCATTCTGCTGCTCCGCGGAGTGATGAACTTTCTCGACCAGCTCCGGAACGAGTTTTCCGCCGGCCTGAGTCAGCAGGCGGACCGAATCCGGCAGATCGTCGATCCCTCCTGAGGCAAGCAACAGCTCGTATGTGTAGGGTACGCCGGCAATCGTGGTTGGCTGGCACCGCGCCATCAATTCACGAAAACCCGGGTCGGTCACCGAGAGGTTCGTCAATGCAATACTGCAACCGGCCGCAAGGCGGGAGTGGAGCACCGACAGACCATAGGAATAGGCGAGCGGCAGCGTCGTGATTGCGCGGTCCTGCTCCTCTAGGCCCAGATAGCTGGCGATGGACCGCGCATTGGCGTCGATATTCGTCGCAGAGAGCCTGACCAGTTTGGAACTTCCGGTCGAACCGGAGGTGGAGAGCAGTATCTTGAGCTCAGGGTGAAGCTCTCCAACGGGTGTTTCGGTCACTTCCGTCAAACCGGACGATTGCGTCCAGACCAGTTCAGGCCGGTATAACTCGGTCAGCCGGGCAGTGTCTTCGGGCTTGCCTGCTGTAAGCAGCAAGACGGCATGCCCGGCACGCAGCGCTCCAAGATAGGCAATGACCGCGGGCAGGCTGTTGTCAGCTTCGATCAATGCGAGGCGCCGTCTGCCGCCTGCGAAACCGGCCTCGTCCGCCTTCTGGGCAAGTTCCTGATAGGTGATGCTCTCGCCGGACTCTGTCAGGATCGCGACATTATCGGTAAAGCGCTCGAGATCTTCCCAGAAGAACATCCAGTTCGTGACCACTCCGTTTTGAAATGTCCGGCTCGGCCGCAAATGATTTCATCGCGGCGCAGCGGGCTATCCGAACCAAGTCTAGAACTGGCTCCCTACGGTATCTGAGCGACCAAATTTCTGGTTATGGGCAATCTATTGCTGACTAGAGAATTCGCATATTTCAAACAATCTCTACCGACGAAGTACCCCTTAATCACTCCAAGATGCCACATCTACGCAATCGCCATCAAGGCCGGAGCGGGCGCTGCACCATCAAAAACGCAGGGATGCGGTCGCTCGACCTGGCAACGAAGCGCCTCCGCCAGCGGTGCGCGGCATCTAAACAAACTGCGATGCGCCCGATCTCCTGCGCATACTCCCCCAAGCGACCCCGCCGCGTTTTGCAGAACGCAAGGTCCGCCAAGCGGCTGGAGTCAGGCCGGCAAGGGCAATTCAGGCATTGAAGCGCAAGACGGGCTTGACCACTTTTCCGCTCTCTCCGGCCGAGATCGCTTCAGCGATGTCATCGAAGGCGAAGTATTCGATCAGCCTGTCGAAAGGGAAACGGCCGGCGAGATAATGCTCGATCAGTTCGGGAATGAAGGTCTGCGGGTCGGCCCCGCCTTCGACCACGCCCCGAACGACACGACCACCACTCATCAAGAAACTCGCTTCCGCCTCGACATTCATACCAGGCGGATAGGCGCCGACGAGAGCCAGCTCGCCACGCGGACCAAGCGAGGAGATCGCGGCGTTGCAGACGGCCGGTATCCCTGTCGTGTCGATGATATAGTCGAACCCTGCAGTGCAGCCCGCGGCAGTCGCAAACTCGGCCACGCTCCCCTCGTCAGCCTTGAAGCTGTGCGTGGCACCGAGTTGCCGGGCCAGTGCAAGCCGATCTGCCTTGAGGTCGATCGCCACCACAGTCTCCACGCCTGCGATGCCCGCAGCCATGATTGCAGAGAGCCCCACCGCGCCTGTTCCGATCACAGCCATGCTGCTGCCGCGTCTCGGCTTCAAAACGTTCAACACACTGCCCGCGCCGGTCTGAATCCCGCAGCCCAATGGCCCCAGGATCTCGAGCGGGACGTCAGCTTCAACCTTAACGACATTGCGGGAATGCGCGATGGCGTGGCTGGCGAAGGATGACTGGCCGAAAATGTGGCTATGGACCGGCTTGCCCGCTTCGTCAGTCAGCGCGGTGCTGCCGTCCTGCCGGCCACCGCCGAAATTGAGCGGGAACCAATTGTGGCAATAGGCCGGTTCGTGATCGTCGCAGGACGGGCAATGTCCGCAACTGTCGAAGCTCAGCACGACCTTGTCGCCCACCGCGAGGCCGGTAACACCGGGGCCGATCGCATCGACAATACCGGCCCCTTCGTGACCGAGCACGACGGGCTGCGGTATCGGCACATGCCCGTCACGCATTACCATATCGGTGTGGCATACGCCGACTGCTGCCAGCGCAATACGGACTTCGTCTTCCTGCGGCTCTGCGATAGTCAGCGTTTCAATGACGGGCGGAGCGCCGATTTCCCGCTGAACCGCTGCTGTGATTGATTTAGGCATCCTGGTTTTCCCTGAATTTGCGCGTGTGAGATGAAATCGGCTCAAATCTTCCTATGGGGCCACTGCTGCATCGCCCTAACCACGCCCGATATATGGCATGCTTGTGGCCATGATCGTCATGAACTGGACATTGGCCGTCAGCGGAAGCGAGGCCATTTGCAGAACCGCCTTCGCTACTTCTTGCGTATCGATAACGGGTTCCGGGCGGACCTCTCCGTCCGCCTGCAATGCACCGCCTGCCGCGCCGCCGCCAAGATGGGTTGCCGCATTGCCGATATCGATCTGGCCGCAGGCGATGCCCACGGCGCGCCCATCGAGCGATGCCGATTTCGTCAGGCCGGTGATCGCATGCTTGGTCGCCGTGTATGCTGCGGAATGCAGCCGCGGAACATGCGCGGAGAGCGAACCATTGTTGATGATACGTCCGCCTTGCGGTTCCTGATCCCGCATCACGCGAAAGGCTGCGCGCAGGCACAGGAACGCACCCGTCAGATTGACGGCAACCAGCCGGTTCCAATCTTCATCGGCGATCTCGTCGATCCGGGTCGAAGGAAGCGAAAGTCCGGCATTGTTGAACAGCAGATCGATGCGGCCGAACTCCTGCACGGCCTTGTCGAAAAGACTGCTGACCGAAGCTGCGTCGGCCACATCGGTGGGGCAAACGAGCGAATGGCCGCTTATCGCCTCCGCCGTCTCTTTGAGCGGTTCAGCGCGTCTGCCAGCCAGCACTACGCGCCAGCCTGCCTGCCCAAGCGCGATACTGACGGCGCGGCCGATGCCGCTTCCTGCACCTGTGAGGACAGCGACTTGCCCGCCGCTCATGTCACTGGAGTCGTGAGGTCTTCGCCCGCCAGGAAGGCGTCGACATTCGCAATGACGAGATCGGCCATCGCCTGGCGTGTTTCAACGGTGGCGCTTGCGACATGGGGCGTCAGAACTGTGCGGGAAGAACTGCGCATAGCCTCCGGCACATGGGGCTCGTTGGCGAATACATCGAGCGCGGCGCCATTGATATTGCCAGCTTCCAACGCGTCGCACAGAGCCTGTTCGTCGACCACCGACCCTCGCGAAATATTCACAAGCACGCCTTCGCTGCCCAACGCCTGCAGGACTTCGGCATCGACCAGGTTGGCGGTTTCGGTATTGGCCGCACAGGCCACGATCAGGACATCCGCCCATTCCGCCAATTCCGTGATGGCGGAAAAATGGCGGTAATCCGGCGCCCTCGCAGTGCGCGAGTTATAGCCGACCTCTCCAAACGGCGCGACGCGGGCGGCAATGGCCCGCCCGATCCTGCCAAGCCCGATAATCCCGAAGCGCGCACCGCTGACCTTGCGCCCAAGCGCCATGTCGCCGCCCGGCCACTTGCCTTCGCGAACATGGGCATCGCCTGCAACGATGCCGCGTCTCAGCGCGATAATCAGCCCCACTGCGAGGTCGGCTACGTCCTCGGTCAACACGTCGGGAGTGTTGCTGACACCTACCGACCGGCTGCTCGCCAGATCGAGGTCGACCTTATCGAAACCGACACCGTTGATCGCAACCAGACCAAGCGCAGGAAGGCTGCGCATCAGGTCGGGCGGGCAACCGATATGGCCGCCTGTCACGACGATCCGGCAATCCTGCGCATTGCTGGACAGAAAGGCTTTTTGCGCTGCCTCGTCCATTGAATACCAGGGCACAAGTTCGACGCGCTTGGAGAGGCCGCCTTCGAGATAGTCGGAAAAGGGGCACAGTTGCAGAGCGTGAGGAAGTTGGTCGGCCATTGGATCAGATCACCGTGGTAATGCCGCCATCGACATAGATCGTCTGGCCATTGATGAAGTCGGAAGCGGAGGATGAAAGAAAGATGGCTGCCCCGTGCAAGTCTTTCAGATCGCCCCAGCGGCCTGCCGGTGTGCGCTTTCTGATCCAAGTATCGAATTCGGAATCGGCGACCAGGGCGGCATTCAACGGGGTATCGAAATAGCCTGGCGCAATCGCGTTGATCTGCAGGCCGAACTGAGCCCAGTCCGCGCACATCCCGCGGGTGAAATTCCGGACTGCACCTTTGGCCGCAGTGTAAGGCGCGATACCGGGGCGAGCGAGCTCGCTTTGCACGCTGGCGATATTGATGATCTTGCCGCGTCCGCGTTCGATCATGCCCGGCGCCGCGGCCTTGCTTACATAATAGAGCCCATCCAGATTCGTCGCCATGAGTTCGCGCCAGTCATCGTCGTCGAATTCATGAAGCGGCGCACGCCGCTGGATACCCGCATTGTTGACCAGGATATCTATCGGCCGTTCGGCCTCGATCTCTGCGATCCCGGCATAGACGGAGGCCGCATCGGTGACATCGAAGCACGACACACTTGCCGAGCCGCCTGACTTGCGAATGCCCTCCTCTGCTTCGGCCAGGGCATCGGGCGATCGGCCATTGAGTATGACATGCGCACCCGCCCGGGAGAGCGCTTGCGCGATGGCACGCCCTATTCCTCGCGTAGATCCGGTGATCAGCGCATTGCGCCCACTCAGGTCGAATAGTTCGAAGATAGTCCCCTCATCCATGGATCGCGTCATACGAAGTGACCGTTCACATGGCAATATGCTGCGGCCGATAAATCTGGTTGCCGGGGAAAGGCATTTCACCTGTTCTACAAAGAAACAAACCGGCAAGTGCCAGGCAGGATTGCCGTTGCCCCGCCCTCATGTTAACGGTCCCATAGATTTGGAGTGAGGATACAATGCTCGCAGCGATTTGCCACGGTGCCCGCGATCTGCGGATTGAAGAGTTCGATCCCGGCGAACTTGCGCCGGATGAAGTGCTCGTAAATGTCGCCTATGGCGGAATTTGCGGCTCCGACCTGCATTATTTCCAGCGCGGCGGTGTCGGCGACTTTTCGATTCAGGAGCCGATGGTGCTGGGGCACGAGATTTCCGGCAGCGTGGCCGCAATCGGCTCTGCGGTCGAGAATCTGGAGCCCGGCATGCGCGCGGCGCTCGATCCCAGCCGCCCCTGCCTATCCTGTCGCTATTGCCGCGCCGGGCGCTCCAATCTTTGCGTGAATATGAGATTTCTGGGCAGCGCGGCGCGTATGCCGCATGTGCAGGGTGGATTCGCGCAGGCATTGATCCTCCGCCAGGATCAGGTGATTCCAGTGCCTGACGACACGGATCTGCTTGCGCTATCGGTCGCCGAACCGCTGTCCGTGGGGCTGCATGCCGTGAAGCGGGCCGGCAACCTGCAAGGCAAGCGTGTGATCGTGACCGGATCGGGCCCCATCGGCCTGTTGACGGCACGCTCGGCCATTCAGGCAGGCGCGGCCTATGTCGTTTCAACCGATATCGAAGATGCGGCCCTTGCCGTCGCTCGTGAGCAGATCGGCGTCGATGAGACGGTGAACGTCCAATCGGAACCCGACGGCTTTGCCCGGTTCCAGGACGACGAAACCCAGTTCGACGTTGCGCTGGAAGCTTCGGGCGCGCCGCAAGCCCTGCACTCTCTGTTCAGTGTGCTGCGCAGGGGCGGACGGATCGTTCAGCTGGGCATGATGCCCCCTGGCGAAACCTCCCTGCCGATCAATATGGTGCAAACGCGCGAGATCGAACTGGTCGGCGCATTCCGCGCGCATGACGAATTCCGCAGCGCAGTAGAAATGATCGTCAGCGGAAAGATCGACGTTTCTCCGATCCTTTCGGGCACTTATCCGCTCGATCGCGCCGGAGACGCTTTCGATCTTGCGGGCGATCGCAGCAAGGTCGTCAAACTGCATCTCGCCATCGCCGGAGAACCTGCATGATTACCCGCCGCGCAATCTTCGAAGGCAGCGTCAAACCGGGAATGGAAGAGAAGTTCTTTCACGAGGTGGAAACGCGCCTTGCCCCCCTTTGGCAAGCATTCCCGCACGCTCTCGACGTCCGACTTTTCCGTATCGAAGAAAGCGACGATGCGGAGCGTCCGATCTTGATGATCCAGGAAGTCGACTATCCTGACATGGACAAGATGCGCGAAGCGATTACCTCCCCTGCCCGCGATGCCGCTCGTGCCGTGACGATGGAATTGATGGAGATGTTCGACGGGCGCTTTTACCATGTTATCAGCGGAATCGACCGCCTGTCCGGGCAGCATTGATTGGTTTTGGAGGGAAAGTAGTCAGTGGCGAAGACCGAAGAGCGGGTGAAGCGATCGCGCCGCCCCACAATTCGCGACGTTTCGCAGCTCGCAGGCGTTTCACGAATGACCGTTTCGCGCGTCATAAGCGATCCCGATCTGGTTCTTCCGGCAACGCGCCAAAAGGTCGCCAGCGCCATCGCCGATCTGGGATATGTTCCTGATCGGGCGGCCGGCAGTCTCGCCAGCCGCAAGACGGGTTTCATAGCCCTGATGCTGCCTACTCTCACCAATGCCAACTTTGCGGCGGTGGCCCACGGACTGACCGAAGTCCTGCGCGAGGCGAACTACCAACTGCTGATTGCCTACACGGAATACGACATGGCCGAGGAAGAACGCCAATTGCGCAACTT
The DNA here is from genome assembly GCA_030430365.1 of Alphaproteobacteria bacterium. GTDB lineage: Bacteria > Pseudomonadota > Alphaproteobacteria > Sphingomonadales > Sphingomonadaceae > Andeanibacterium. The sequence goes on from JAUIFP010000023.1 coordinate 36,861, forward strand.
GCTTGCGCGGCGGCCGGAGGCGATCGTTCTGACCGGCGCGACCCACAGCAATGCAGCAAGCAAATTACTGCTTTCCGCCGATGTGCCGATCCTGGAAATCGCCGACTTGCCAAGCCGCCCGATCGGCCATGTTATCGGCTTTTCCAACCAGGAGGTCGGCCGGACCGCGGCGCGCTACCTGATCGACAAGGGGTTCACCCGCATCGGAGCCGTTGGCGCCACCGTTGAGGGCGAAGTGCTCGACCATCGCGGCGAAGAGCGCATGCGCGGCTTCGAGGACGAGCTGCGCTATGCCGGCCTGCCAACCGATGCCGTGGTCCGTCATGGCAAGGCCCCGCTCAGCTACGATCACGGTGCTGCGGCGATTGGAGTGCTGCTGGACAAGGCGCCCGATTGCGAAGCGGTATTCGCCGTGTCCGACCTATCGGCAGTGGGCGTTTTGATGGAATGCCAGCGGCGCGGAATATCGGTACCGGATCAGCTTTCCGTCATCGGGTTCGGCGATTTCGAGATCGGCCGTATCATCAATCCGCCCCTCACCACCATTCACGTCGACTTCAACGGCCTGGGCCAGCGCACCGGCAAGACGATCGTCGAGCTGCTCAAGCGCGGTGTCAGCAGCGAAACGGGGCGTGTCGATGTCGGGCTGAGTATTATCGAGCGCAAATCGGTGAAGACATGAAGCCCGCAATCGCCATGATCGGCGCCGGCACCATGGGTTCGGCAATCGGCTCCCGCCTTCTCGATGAAGGCTGCGCATTGTCCTTTTTCGACGTCGCCGAACAGGCTGGCGCAGATTTGATCGAACGCGGCGGAATTCGGGCGGCTTCCCCTGCAGAAGCAGCGCGCGATGCCGACTTCGTTTTCATCAGCCTGAACAGTGCCGACATCGTCGAACGCGCAGTGTTCGGCGAAAACGGCGCGGCGATGAGCGGATCTGCGGACAAGCTGTTGATCGACATGTCCAGCATCGATCCCGGGCGTACGGCACAATTGGCCGAACGTCTGAAGGACGAATGCGGCATGGGCTGGGTCGACGCGCCGCTATCCGGCGGTGCGCCTGCCGCCAAAGAAGGCCGCATGACGCTCATGCTCGGGGGCAGCAAGGCCGACGTCGCACGGGCTGAACCTGTCCTCGCGCTGATCTCGGCCCGGCGCACGCATCTGGGCGCAGCCGGTGCCGGACAGACCGTGAAACTGGTCAACCAGATCCTATGCGCAGGCCACTTCCTGATCGTGGCCGAAGCCGTGAAATTCGCAGAATCGCAAGGGATCGATGCCACGCAGATTCCCGGCGCGTTGGCAGGTGGACGTGCCGATTCCGCCATCCTGCAGGAATTCATGGCCAAGATGGCCAAACGCGATTTCACGCCTACCGGCCGGATCGACAATATGCTGAAGGATCTCGAGACGGTTCAGAGCTCTTCATTTTCGACCCGAACGGCCATGCCAGTGACCGGCCTCATCACCGAACTGCACCGGATGCTGGTGGCTGGCGGGCTCGGCCCCGCGGACAGTGCCGAATATATGAAGCTGTTCGACCTGGGGCGCGAGTAGGCTTGCAATGTATCGGGCGTTGGTGGTGATGGGGCCAAGCGGCAACGGCAAGTCCACGCTGGGCCAGGCAATCGCCGAGCGGCTCGGCTGGCGCTTCATAGAGGGCGACGATCACCATCCGCCGGCCAACATCGCCAAGATGTCGCGGGGCGAAGCGCTGACGGATGCCGATCGCGAACCGTTCCTGGATTCCATCGGCAAGGCCCTTGCGCAAGGCGATAGTGTGGCCTCATGCTCGGCTTTGAAACGGGCATATCGGGACCGGCTGACACGAATGGCAAAACGGCCGATTCTGTTCGTCCTGCCGCAGGTCGGCCAGGCAGAACTGCAGCGCAGGATGGAAGATCGGCCCGGGCACTTCATGCCGGCCAGCATGCTTCGCAGCCAGATCGACACTTTGGAACTGCCGGCGGAAGACGAAGCTTGCCTCAGCCTGGACGGCACGCTCGCCCCCGACAAATTCGCAGATCAGGTCGCGCAAAGCCTGAAAACCTAGGAAGCTTGAATCTGCCCGGTTGAGGTGTCAAACCGGCAATCCATGTTAACGGTCACATTGACAAGAGAGGACTGAAAATGGCCAGCACTGAAAATGCCGAAGAAGGGCCTGACGGCGCATGGCCCAGCCTCTCGCGCGGATGGATCCTGGTCGCGCTGCTGGCGCTTGCCTCGGTCGTCTCGCAGTTCGACCGGACCGTCATCAATCTGATGGTCGAACCGATCAAAGCGGAGTTCTCCCTCAACGACACCGCTTTCGGTGCGCTGCAATCCATCGCTTTCGGCATCTTCTACGTCATCGCCTGCATCCCGCTTGGACGTGCGGCAGATAATACCAACCGCAAATGGCTGATTGCGATCTGTCTGTTCTTCTGGAGCCTGTTCGCCATGGCCTCCGGCCTGGCCAAGACCTATTGGCATTTGTTCCTGACCCGCATCGGCGTGGCTGTGGGTGAAGCCAGCCTGACACCGGCAGGCCTTTCCATGCTGTCCGACCATTTCCCACCCGACAAGCTCGGCCGGCCGGTTTCGGGCTTCCTGATGAGCGCGCCGGTCGGGCAAGGCCTGGCATTTATCGGCGGCGGCAGCCTGCTGACGGCGCTGACCGGATCGGAGCTGCTGGAAAGCGGATTGCTGGCAGGGCTTGAGCCCTGGCAGGCAGCCTTCATCCTGATCGGCGCACCGGGCGTCCTGCTGGTACCTCTGTTCCTGCTGCTGCGCGAACCGGTGCGGCGGGGCCCGCAGCTCGATCAGCTTTCGGCAAAGGAAACCGCTGCGCTGATCGGCCGCATGTGGCGTGCCCTGATCCCGATGTTCATCGGCTTCGCGATGGTGCTGCTGGTCGCCTATTCCATCGCGATCTGGACCCCGGCCCTGCTCCAGCGGACCTATGGCTGGAACGCCGAACAGGTGGGCTGGGGCTTCGGCCTCGTGCTGATCGTGTTCGGTATGACCGGCGTCATCGTGGCCGGCTTCGCCAGTGACTGGCTCGCTTCACGCGGGCACCGGGATGCGCCGCTGAAAGTGGCAGGCGCTGGCTTTGCGGTCGCTGGCGTTTCGGGCGTTCTCGCGCCGCTGATGCCCTCCCCCTATCTGGCGCTTCTGCTTCTGGGCGTGACGCTTTTCTTCGGCAATATGCCCTTCCCCTGCGCAGCCACGAGCCTGCAGCTGATCGTCCCCAACAGGGCGCGGGCCCAGATCAGTGCCGTCTATGTGACCTTCACGACGCTGGTTGGATTGGGTGTCGGGCCGACGGTTATCGGCGCAATGACCGACTACGTGTTCCAGGATCCGTCACAGATCCGCTATTCCATGTGTGTGGTGATCGGTTGCGCGGTGCCCATCATGGTGGTGATGATGATGCTGGCGCTGAAACCCTATCGCGAGTTTCACGAGCAAGCGCAGGGTTGATCGAATAGCCCTGCATCATCCCGGGCCGGCCCGGGATGATGCAGCGGCGCTTTCGGCTTAGAGCCTGTCGTCGATCTTCGAACGCACGAAGCCTTCGGGGAAGTCTTCCACAGCGTTGCCGACGATCGTGAAGTCTTTCTTCTGGCCGCCGAACCGGCTTTCCAGCTCCATGTAGCTGTGCGGATCGAACAGGGGCGTAGCGCTCATGCCCATGATCTTGGTCGCGTCTTCCTTCTGGCAGGTATAGTGGCAACCCTGCTGCGCGTAATTGTGGATGCCGTGCTCCAGCATGCCATCCATCGCCGCTTTCAGCGTGTAATGCATCGTCAGGAAGTTGAAGCCGAGCGGATAGATATCTTCCACGGTCACACCGGGCTTGCCGTCGATATCCCGTACGTCGGGGAACATCTTCCAGCCGGGGACCTTGGCAGAAACATACTTTGCGTGATCGAGCGTGGAGATGCGCACCACCGTGCTCATCTTCGCGCCCATCTCCACCGCCGCCGCCATGCGCTCGCAGCCTTCATCCATTTCCGTTTCGGGATCGGCATTGGTGCGCGCGATCAGGAAACAATCCGTTCCTTCCATCGCGGCGAGTGCGGCGCGCACTTTCTCGTAATACTTTTCGCGCGGCAGGAGGCTGGTCGATTCCTCCATGTCGCTGCTGTCTTCCAGCTGAAGCGCCTTGGCCCCGGCCGCGATCATCCGCTTGGTCGAACGGTAGACTGCAAGCGGGCCACCAAAGCCGTCTTCGATATCTGCGGCCAGAGGGATTGCACTCGTCTGGCTGATCCGGCTGGTGATCCATTCGATATCGGTGAGGTTCGAAAAGCCGTAGTCGATGACCCCGTTCATCGCGATCGAGACCTCGCCGCCCGAAAGCATCATCGCTTCGAAGCCGACCATTTCCACTGCACGGGCAGAGGCGCAGTCATAAACACACGGCGCGACGATGCAGTGGTCGGTGGTTTCGAGCAACTGCTGGAGAGACTTGTTGGCCATCGCTGGTTTTCCTTCGCAAG
>JAUIFP010000114.1 GCA_030430365.1 Alphaproteobacteria bacterium
CGTCGTCCAGAATATCGAACGTGCGGATCGCGCAGTGGTGGACGCCCTGGGCGCCTGCGGCGTGGCGACCGTGCACGAATCGCAGGGCCGCACCGGCCTGCTCGCATCCTATATGCGCCCGATCTATGCCGGCGCGCGGGTGGGTGCCAGCGCAGTAACGATCAGCGTGCCCCCCGGCGACAATTACATGGTCCATGCCGCGATCGAGCAGTGCCAGGACGGGGACATCATCGTGATCGCCCCCACCAGCCCGTGCGAAGACGGCTATTTCGGCGACCTGCTGGCCACCAGCGCGCAGGCCCGCGGCGTGAAGGGCCTGATCATCGATGCCGGCATCCGCGACGTGCGCGACCTCACCGAAATGGACTTCCCCGTCTGGTCCAAGCGCGTTTTCGCGCAGGGCACGATCAAGGCCAGCCTGGGCAGCGTGAATGTCGATGTCGTGTGCGCAGGCGCCTATATCCGCCCCGGCGACATCATCGTGGCCGACGATGACGGGGTCTGCGTGGTCAAGCGCGAGAATGCGGAAGAAGTGCTGAAGAAGGCGCAGGCGCGCGAAGCCAATGAGGAAGAGAAGCGGGTGAAGCTGGCCAATGGCGAGCTCGGCCTCGACATGTACGGTTTCCGCGACAAGCTGAAGGATATGGGGCTGAAATGGGTGTGATCCTCACTATCTCCCTTTCATAGGCAATAGGCGACAAGGATCATGGATCAGACCCCAGTTATGTGGATGCGCGGCGGCACGTCGAAAGGCGGCTATTTCCTGGCATCCGATCTTCCCGAAAGCACCGAGGAGCGCGACGCCTTCCTGCTGGGCGTGATGGGTTCGCCCGATCCGCGCCAGATCGACGGCATGGGCGGCGCCGACCCGCTGACCAGCAAGGTCGCCGTGGTCAAGAAGTCGGAGCGTGAAGGGATCGATGTCGACTATCTGTTCCTGCAGGTCTTCGTCGACAAGGCGATCGTCACCGATGCGCAGAATTGCGGCAACATCCTGGCCGGGATCGGCCCCTTCGCGATCGAGCGCGGGCTGGTGGATGCTGCGGGCGAGGAGACCAAGGTTGCCATCTATATGGAAAATACCGGGCAGGTCGCCGTCGCCACGGTGCAGACGCCCGGCGGCACGGTAAACTATCGCGGCGATGCCAAGATCGACGGCGTGCCCGGCACCCATGCGCCGGTGCCGCTGGAATTCCGCGACACCGCCGGGTCGAGCTGCGGCGCGCTGCTGCCCACCGGCAACGCGGTGGACGAGATCGAAGGCGTGCGCTGCACGCTGATCGACAACGGCATGCCCTGCATCATCATGAAGGCGGAAGATCTGGGCGCAACCGGCTATGAATCGCGCGAAGAGCTGGAAGCCGAAGCCTTTGCCAGCATCCGCACGAAGATCGAGGCGATCCGCATCGCCGCCGGGCCGATGATGAATCTGGGCGACGTGTCGGGCAAATCGGTGCCGAAGATGACGCTGGTCGCCCCGCCCAAATATGGCGGCGCGATCACCACGCGCAGCTTCATCCCGCACCGCGCCCATGCCAGCGTGGGCGTGCTGGCCGCGGTCAGCGTGGCAACCGCCTGCATGGTGGAAGGCTCCCCCGCCAATGACGTGGCGCATATTCCCGAAGGATCGACCAAGACGCTGTCGGTCGAGCATCCGACCGGCGAGATGAGCTGCGTGCTGGAAGTGAACGAGGCCGGCGAAGTGGTAAGCTCCGCCCTGCTGCGCACGGCGCGCAAACTGATGGATGGAACCGTATTCGTATGAGTGAGCGTATCGTCAGCTGGCACGGCAACCCCTCCAAGCCGAAATACACCCCGCTCCCCGGCGCGGTGGACGCGCATTGCCACGTCTTCGGCCCGATGGAAAAGTTCCCCTTCAGCGCCAAGGCGAAATATCTGCCCGCCGATGCCGGGCCGGAAATGCTGTTCTCCCTGCGCGACCATCTGGGCTTCGACAAGAACGTGATCGTCCAGGCCAGCTGTCACGGCACGGACAATACGGCGACCGTCAACGCCATTGCCAAATCCGCCGGCAAGGCGCGCGGCGTGGCGGTGGTCGATCCCGATATCCCGGGAGACGATCTGCACAAGCTGCATGGCGGCGGGATCCGCGGCATCCGCTTCAATTTCCTGAAGCGGCTGGTGGACAATGCGCCCAAGGACAAGTTCCTGGACGTGGCGCAGCGCCTGCCCAAGGGCTGGCATGTCGTGATCTATTTCGAGGCGGACATTCTGGAGGAGCTGCGGCCTTTCATGGACGCGATCCCGGTGCCGATCGTGATCGACCATATGGGCCGCCCCGACGTGACCCAGGGGCCCGACGGGCCGGACATGAAGGCCTTCCGCGCGCTGCTGGATTCGCGCGAGGACATTCATTTCAAGGCGACCTGCCCCGAACGGCTGGACGCGATCAAGGAAGGCGGCGGTGGCGATCCGTGGGATGCCTTTGCCGCGGCGGTCGCCCCGCTGGTGGCCGACTATCCCGACCGCTGCATCTGGGGCACCGACTGGCCGCATCCCAACATGCAGGACGAGATTCCCGATGACGGGCATATCGTCGACATGATCCCGCGCATCGCGCCCAGCGAGGAACTGCAGAAAAAGCTGCTGATCGACAATCCAACGCGGCTCTACTGGGCGGACTGATTTCCCGCATGCATGGCCGGACGGGCCGCGACAGGCGGCAATCCGTGGATTTCGCACAAAACCACGGGGAAAGCGGCGCGGCCTGTCTTGGGCTTCGCGCGTCGGCCCGTTAACAGCGGGGCGTGGACACTTCGATCCAGATCGGCGCCGATACCAGCGGCAAGCCTGTTACATTCGACATGGAAGAGCTGCTGGCCACGCGCCTTCTGGTGCAGGGCAATAGCGGTTCGGGCAAATCGCATCTGCTGCGCCGCGTGCTGGAAGAGAGCGCTGAGCTCGTGCAGCAGGTCGTGATCGATCCGGAAGGCGACTTCGTCTCACTGGCCGAACCCTTCGGCCATGTCGTGGTGGACGGCTCCGCCTATAACGACCGGGAAATCGTGACTCTGGCGCAGCGGATTCGCCAGCACCGCGCCTCTGTCGTGCTCGCTCTGGACGAGCTCGAGATCGAACAGCAAATGCGCTGCGCCGCGCTGTTCCTGGGCGGGTTGTTCGATGCCCCGCGCGAGCATTGGTATCCCGCCCTGGTCGTCGTCGACGAAGCGCAGATGTTCGCGCCCACCGGGGGCGGGGAAGTGGCAGAAGATGTGCGGCGCATGTCGCTGGCGGCCATGACCAACCTGATGTGCCGGGGCCGCAAGCGCGGCCTTGCCGGGATTATCGCGACCCAGCGCCTGGCCAAGCTGGCCAAGAATGTTGCAGCCGAAGCGTCCAACTTCCTGATGGGGCGCACCTTCCTGGATATCGACATGATCCGCGCGGCCGACCTGCTGGGCATGGAACGGCGCCAGGCGGAACAGATTCGCGATCTGGCGCGCGGTCATTTCCTCGCGCTGGGCCCGGCGATTTGCCGGCGCCCCGTCTCGGTCAAGATCGCATCGGTCCGCACGGCCTCCAACGCCGTCTCCTCCGCCCTGATGCCGCCGCCATCCGCCTCTGCAGAAGAGAAGGAAGCGCTGCTGTTCGTCGAACCGGCAAGGGAAGATGCGCCGCGCCCATCGCCGCCGCCACCGCCTCCCCGGCCCGAACCGGCCGAGATGGAAGAACGGATCAGCGCCTTTTCCGCACCGGCGCCCCTGCCTGACGCGGAGCCGCTCTCGCCCGAGGAATCGGACGCGGCCCTGGGTGAAATCCTCTGCGATCTGGCGGGGGAAGAGGGCGCCACCTTCCAGTCCGCTGCCAATCTCTATCAGGATTTCACCGTGCGCTGCCGGATGAAGGGGCTGCCCGCCGGCACGCTCAACATGGCGCAGTTCCATCGCCGCTTTGCCGAGGCGGTGGCAGGGCTGGAAGAGCTGGAAGAGGGCAAGCGGGACGAAGTGCGCGCTATCGCCGGCGCTGTGCCCGAAGACCTCCTCACGCCGTTCCTCGTCATCCTGAAGGCGGCGGCCCAGGGTGAACCCTGCCCGGACGATGACGCGCTGGCGCATTCTTACGGCACCAGCTCACCGCGGCGCATCCAGCGCCTGCTCGATCATTTCGAGAAATTGGGCCTGATTGTCGTGCGCACCGACTTTGGCGGGCGCCGCACAATTACTGTGCCGCAGCTCAACGCAACCACCGCGGCAGTATAGCCACACCGCTTTTACTTGTCCGCAACACCCCCTGCGCTAACATACGGTATCTTTTTCGAGAGGGGGGCCCCAATCATGGGCGGATTCGTTGCTGCGCTGATCGGTGTGGCGGTAGCTTTCATCTTCCTGATGATGGGCGTTCGCGTCGTCAAGCAGGGCTATGTCTACACGATCGAGCGTCTGGGCAAATTCACGCTGGCGGCCGAACCGGGCCTGCATCTGATCATCCCGTTCATCGACCGGGTCGGTCACAAGGTGAACATGATGGAACAGGTGCTGGATATTCCGGGCCAGGAAATCATCACCAAGGACAACGCCATGGTCGGCGTGGACGCGGTGGTGTTCTTCCAGGTGCTGGAAGCGGGCAAGGCCGCCTATGAAGTGGCCAACCTCTATAATGCGATCATGGCGCTCACCACCACCAATCTGCGTACGGTGATGGGCTCGATGGATCTGGACGAGACCCTTTCCAAGCGTGACGAGATCAATGCCCGCCTGCTTTCGGTGGTCGATCACGCCACTTCGCCCTGGGGCGTGAAGATCACCCGCGTGGAGATCAAGGATATCCGCCCGCCGCTGGACATTTCCGAAGCGATGGCCCGCCAGATGAAGGCGGAACGTCTCAAGCGCGCGGAAATCCTGGAAGCCGAAGGCGACCGTGCCTCCGCCATCCTGCGCGCCGAGGGTGAGAAGCAATCCGCCATCCTCGAAGCGGAAGGGCGCCGCGAAGCCGCCTTCCGCGATGCCGAAGCGCGTGAGCGCGAAGCCGAGGCGGAAGCCAAGGCGACCGAGTTTGTCTCCAGCGCCATCGCCTCTTCCGGCAGCCAGGCGATCAATTACTTCGTGGCCCAGAAATACACTGACGCGGTGGCCAAATTCGCCACCTCGCCCAATGCCAAGACGATCCTGTTCCCGGTCGAAGCCACCCAGCTGATCGGCACGCTGGGCGGGATCGGCGAGCTCGCCAGGGAAGCGCTGAGCGGCGACGGACCGGATGGCGGCGGCAATGGCGCCAGCGGCCCGGGCACGCCCCCGCGCCGGCCCAGCGTGCCGCCGGCCGGGCGCGCATGATGGAAGCGCTGGAAAATCTCGACCTGCACTGGTTCTGGCTGGCCATCGGCCTGTTCCTGGCGGCTGCGGAAATGCTGGTGCCCGGCGTCTTCCTGATCTGGCTGGCAGGCGCCGCGCTGATTACCGGCGTGGCCGCCTGGCTGCTGCCGATCGGTGTCGCGCTGCAGATTTTCATCTTCGCCGTGCTGGCGATCCTGGCCGTCTATGCCGGCCGGCGTTATCTGCGCAGCAATCCGATCGAGGATGCGGACCCGCTGATGAACAAGCGCGGCGCCCGGCTGACCGGGCAGACCGCCGTGGTTTCCCAACCGATCGAAGGCGGCAGCGGCAAGGTCCATCTGGGAGACAGCGAATGGCTGGTGCGCGGCCCCGATACGCCTGCGGGGCAGCGTGTGCGGATCACCGGCAGCGATGGGGCGGTATTGCTGGTGGAACCGCTCGCCCCCGCCGCGGAAACCGGCGAGGCACCGGCAAGCTAGAGCTAGAACCGCTAGTGGGCCCTGCGCTCAGGCGCTTACCTGAGTGCCGAAACGGCCATGCTTGCGATAGCGGACCATCCAGCGGTCCAGGAACAGCTCCACCGGCTTGGGCGTGACGCCCAGCGCCTTCAGCCCCGGCAGCTTGCCCGATGGCACACTGCCCTTCTTGAGCAGCTGCCACTGATCGGAATTCATCGGCGTGCCCGGCAGCGCCGCGAACACGGCCGAAAGCGCATCGGGCACTTCCCAGAACAGGCGCTTGCGCGCGCTCGCTTCGGCAATCATGCGGTTGATCTGCCCCATGGTCAGCGGTTCCGGCCCGGCGATTTCGAACGTCTTGCCGCCATGCGCGGCGGGATCGGCCAATGCGTTGGCCACGGCCTGCGCGGCATCGTCCACCCAGAGCGGCTGCATCTGTGCCTCGGCCCCGAAAATCGGCATGACCGGGAACATCGAAATCAGCCCGGCAAACATGTTCAGGAAATTGTCGTCTTCGCCGAACAGCACGGCGGGGCGCATCACGCTGGCCCTGGGGAATGCGGCCAGCACGGCCTGCTCCCCTTCCGCCTTGGTGCGGGCATAATCGGCTTCCGATTCCGCATCGGCGCCCAGCGCGGAAATATGCACGAAACTGCCTGCGCCTGCCGCTTTCGCGGCTTCTGCAGCCAATCCGGCGCCGCGCGCATGCAGCGCGTCCAGATCGCCGGTGAAGGCGCCCGTCAGATAGACCGCGGCATCCGCATCGGCCATCACCGCGCGCAAGCTGTCTTCCTTCAGCACGTTGCAGCGCGCGAACTGGATCTGCCCCAGATTACCCAACGGCTTGAGCTTGAAGGCTTTTTCGGGATTGCGGCTGGCCACCCTCAATCGCGCGCCGCGATCCAGCAGTTCCTGCGCGAGATGGGTACCGAAAAAGCCGCTGCCGCCGATGAGCACCACCAGTTTTCCGTCGAGAGCGCCGCGTGTCGCCATGGGGATTTTGCCTGCCTTTATCCGCGATTCTGATCTGCCCGGCCATGCAGCAAGCTTCGCCGTATCGCAAGCCGGACACGTG
>JAUIFP010000115.1 GCA_030430365.1 Alphaproteobacteria bacterium
TGATCGAAGTGCTCAACCAGTCGACCGGCATCAATTCCGCCACCCGCGACAAATGGCCCCGCTCGGTTCTGCCGCGGACATTCGATTTCGGCTTTGCCGCCGCGCTCAGCCTGAAGGACACCAATCTCTTGATGCAGGAAGCCGCCGCAATGGAGGTGCCCTTGCCGCTGGGCGCGATCGTGCAGGGCCTGCTCGAACGGACGCTGAGCGAATATGGCGATGATGCCGACTTCACGGCCATGGCCAAGGTGGTCGAACAGGATGCCGGGCTGGACCCCGAACGCAAAGCCTGAACTCCCGCTCTCTTAGTTCGCTTGCAAATTTACCGGTACCAGGCATATCTTCCCGCGCTCAAGGCCCGGTAGAGGCCCCGGTTGCGCCCTGCAGCCCATTGGAGAGTGGAAGCCCATGCCGCTTCTGGAAGAATTGAGTACGGCCCAGGTCGCCATGCGCGACCGCGTTCCTTTCTGGAACGACATTGCCCAGATGGTTGCGCCGATCCGCGTCGAACCGCTGGGGGAAAGCCCCTTCGAAGCGCGGATGTACCGCCGCAGGCTGCGCGAATGCGAGCTGCTGTCGCCATGTTCCAGCCCCGCACGCATCTACAGCGCGCCGGACTATGAAGGCGCCGGCGTGCTCAACATCCAGATCCAGCACAAGGGACGCAGCACGAATCACACAGGCGGCCGCACGGCGATTCTCGAAGCGGGCGATTTCGTGCTCTACGATCCCTCCCAGCCGCTTTGGCTCAATTTCGAGGAATATACGCAGACCATCGTCCTGCGCCTGCCGCTCGCCACCGCCGAAGAGCGGATTCCGCATCTCAGGAACCATGTCGGCCTGCCGGTCAGCGGCCGCAGCGGGCCGGGCGCCCTGTTTTCAAGCTTTTTGCGCCATGCCTGGGAAGAGCTGGAACATGGCGATCAGGGCGAATGGGTCGACGCGCTGAGCGATGCGATCTGGCCGATGCTCAACATGGCCTATGCGCCGATGCGCCCGGCCCTGGAAACCAATCGGCGCGAAGAACGCCGCCGCGTTCTGTTCGAAGCCGTTGAGGCCGAACTTACCGACCCGGAACTGGACGTGCACCGCCTGGCCGGGCGGATGGGGGTTTCGGCCCGCTATGTGCAGATGCTGTTTGCCGAACTCGGCACCACGCCGCGCGCCTTCATCCAGAACCGCAGGCTGGAACTGGCCGCCAAGCGGCTCGAACGCGAAGGCACCGACGTGACCGTGACGGATGTCGCCTATGATGTCGGTTTCAACGATCTTTCCAGTTTTTGCCGTGCATTCCGCCGCCGTTTCGATATGAGCCCACGCGGTTACCGGGCTGGCGGAAGAGGCTGAAATTTCATGGGTCTGCTTTATCACACATCCTTGTGCGTGACGGACGTCGCGCGCGCCGCAACCTTCTATGACAAGGTGCTGGCGACGATCGGCGGGGTTCGCATCTGGGATATCCCGCCCTTGGCCATCGGTTACGGGCTTGAAGGCGGGGATGCGTCCTTCTGGCTCCAGTCGCCCGATCATCAGCCCTTCCTGAAGCCGGCCAGCAATTGCCATTTCGCCTTCAAGGTGGACACGCCGGAGCTGGTGCTCGCATTTTACGAAGCGGCGCTGGAACAGGGCGCAGAAAGCATGCTGGAAGCAAAGCTGCATCCCGAAATGCCCGGCTATTTCGGGACGGTCGTGAAGGATCTCGACGGGCATTTGCCCGAATGCTTTGCAATTGTAAAAGAGGGTGAAAGCGGCTCTTCCTAGACCGGGGCATGGGCTTGGCCATGTTCAATCAGCAAATTGCCGGGACAATGAATTTCTTCTAACCGCCCCGTATCTGCCAGCCTGGAAGGATCGATGATGCGCCGTTTCATGCTCGCCCTCCCGCTTGTTCTTGCTGCTTGCCAGGCCGCGCCGTCCAACCAGGCCTTTGCAAGCGCTTCTTCCGCAACAGAAGAGCAAACTGAACCAGAACAACAGGACCACGGCGAATGGTCGGGCGACATTGTCGGCTTCGCCCAGGCCGCATGCGGCGGTTGCCATTCGGTCGGCGCCTCGGGCCTATCGCCCAATGTCGACGCGCCCGCATTCGCCGATATCGCGCAGCGTCCCGGGCTGACGGACCAGACGCTTTCGGCATGGCTGCGCGATGCCCATAACTATCCCGAGGAAATGGATTTCGATCTCGATTCCCCTCAGGTGGACGATCTGGCCGCCTATATTCTTGCCCTGCGCGACGGCGATTAGACGCTGGCAGGCATCTGGCCCCGAGAAGCCTTGCAGCGTACCAACTGGCATTCTTCTCTCTCGCTGCTAGGCTCAATCCACACGAGTCGGATCTTTCGGCAAGGTGGATGTGATGGGGAAGCAAGCCTCCGGCGGAGTTACCGTGATATGCCGCAAGGCATGGCCATCCTATTTGAAACTGCTTCTCGGCACCCTGTTCTGGCTGGCCGTATCCTATTTCATCTACAGCTATAATGCGTCCATCGGCCTCATCATGTTCGCCTTTGTGATGGCCATTTCTGTCTTCAAATTCTTCCAGCTTCGCAGTGTCCGCCTATTCATCGATGATGTCGGCGTGTGGGAAGCCAAAGGCATCGTGCCATGGAAGCGGAGCCAGCGCGGCGTGAAGTGGCGCGATCTGGACGAGGCAAGCTACTCGCAAAATTTTTGGGGCTGGGTATTCAAGACGCACAATATCGTGATTCGGCACCGCTATACGAAGGACTTCGAAGTGGTGCTGATCGGCATGTATTGCGGGGACAAGGCCGTGGGACGAATCAACACCATGCATCTGCGGCTGCTGGAGGATGGCCGGATCCTCTAGCCTCTTCGCGCAGGCCATTACTCCGCCGATAAAGCTCGCGAGAAGCGGCCGCGGATCTAGGTGTCGAAATTCGACCGGACAGTAGCCTCGCAATTGGAATATTCGGGCAGGCGCCGCGTCTGATATAGGTTCGCCTGACGTTCGGACAGGCCGACCAGGCGGGTTCCCAGATCCATGCAGCCGCTGCTTTCATTCTGGGCGCCCATGGACGCACCGATACAGGCAGTGAGCATACAGCCATTGGCTGCGTCGCGATTTTCCGCGTTCCTGAGACACCCGATCAGAAAGCCCGTGCTGATCGGGTATTCGCTACGCAACTGGGCAAAACTACTGTTGATCTGCGACTGCTCTTCATCGAGCGGATTGCATAGCTTCGCGCGATCCAAGGCCGCCTGCTGCATCCTAAGTTCTTCCAGCAGCTTTTCGGTTTCGCGGTTTACAGCTGCCTGACGTTCGATCTGCTCCTGCTTCTCGGCTTCGGAAGGGCCGCCGCCACAGGCAGAACAGGCAAGTAACAAAGCGAGCGGTGCAGCCACCGAGTGAATTGTATTCCGGTCCGAAAACATCTGTTCCCCCTCTGGAAATCAATGTCCGACAATGCGACCCGATTTTAAATCACAAGTGCTCGTCCCTTTGAGCAATCATTTGGAAGACAGACTTTTGACGGCCCGTCATTGTTGCGCAACCCAGCGCCGCTATCGAGGCTAACCGACCCGGCATGGAGTGCGCAACGTAGGCCGATCGGCGAAAACATAACACACTTGTCCCATAATCGGACGGGCGCAATGCGACGATCGGGCATGTAACACATGCATTTCAGACATCTTTCGATGCCGCAGCCGGACCATTTCGCCCGTCTTCACAACCGGAAGCCGACCGGGTGTTCCTGACCCTGATCAAGCGGGCGCTGGGCATGGCCGGTCCTCCTTTGCCACACGCGGGTGAGGGCGCGGGCCCGGCCGAAGCCATTCTACTGCACGGCGAAGCGAGCTTCCCCTTCGATGTCATGGGTGTGCTACGCCATCAGGCACAGTTGCACGCGGTTTATCAGGGCCTAGCGCGAAGCGGTGAGCGGCAAGAGCATATCGCCACGCTATCCATCGAGGGCGAACGGCCGAATGAAAGGGGTGCGGTGGCCGTGTCGATCGCCGGGCAAACCGTCGGCTACTGCACGGCCTATCTCGCCACCCAATACAGGGAGTGGCTGCAGAGGTGGCAGCTTTCCAATGCAGCGGGCCGGTGCCTTGCCGTCATCGTCGCCGGACCGGACATGAACGAGGACGGCACAGTGCAGCTAAGCGTGAAGCTCGACATCGAGCTGCCGTTCAAGATGACGACGACAGACTTCCGCTTCGAATGAGGGCCCGCAGGTCTGCGTCCCTGCCTAGAGATCATTGCGGATGGTCGCCAATGCGCCGCCATCCACTTCCCATTTCGCGCCGTTGACGTAGCTCGCCTCTTCGGAGAGCAGGAAGCTCACCACATTGCCGACTTCGGCCGGCTGGCCCACCCGGTTGAGCGTTGCGACTTCGCCCAGCTTGTCCATCCCGGTCTGCACATCGTCGAACATCTGTTCCAGCATGCCGACCAGCAGCGGGGTTTCGATCACGCCGGGCATCACGCAGTTCACGCGCACGCCTTTCTGCGCGACTTCCGATGCCGCCGTACGGGTCAGGCCCACCGCGCCATGCTTGGCCGCGTTATAGGCGCAGGCCCCGGCGAGGCCTCTCTCCGAGCCGATCGAGGCCGTGTTGACCACGGCCCCCGCACCGCGCCGCACCATGTCCGGCAGCACGTAACGCAGGCCCAGGAACATGCCGCGAAGATTGACGTGCAGCACCTTGTCGAACATCGCGATGTCATATTCATGAGTCGGCGCGAGATCGCCTTCGATCCCGGCATTGTTGAAGAAGCCGTCCACCTGGCCCAGCCTGTCCAACGCCGCTTCGGCATAGCCGATCACCTGGGCTTCGTCCGCACAATCGGCAACATGGCCGACAACGTCGTAGCCCGCATCGCTCAGCGCCTTGACGCGTTCTTCCAGGCCGCCTTCATTGATATCGACCAGCATCACTTTCGCGCCTTCGCGGGCGAGAATTTCACAAGTCGCGAAGCCGATCGAACCGGCAGCGCCCGTGACGAGCATGGATTTGCCTTCATGACGTTTCATGGTTTCTTGCCTTTCGATTTGCGGAACGGGAGAGTGAGCAGGAAGAACAGCAGCTTGGGCGAAAGCAGCTTGAGCGCCTCGCGCGCCTGCTCCGGCGTCAGGGTCGCGCTCATCGGCATGGTGCCGAAGACCTTGCCCTTCAGCACCAGATCGTCGCCCTTCCGCTCGATCGAGCTGACCTGCATCAGCTCGCTCTTGTCTGCCGAATAGATCTTCATGAGACGCCGATCCCTTCGAAGTCGATGCCCAGATCCTCCGCCATCACCTGCGCGGTGGCGCGGCCCGCGCCAAACACGCCGCCGCCCGGATGCTGGAACGGCCCGACGAGATAGAGCCCGTCCACTTCGGGCACGCGGTACTGGCCGAGTTCGGGAGTGGGGCGATGCGCGCCGGACTGATAGGTGGTGGTGGCGATGCCGTGCAGATCGCCGCGATAGAAGCTGGGGCTGGTCCGCTCCATATCCACCGGGCTGTCGCAGTGATAATCCAGAACGATATCGGGAACATTGCCGGCAAAATCGCCCAGCCGGCGGATAATACCTTCGGCAAATTCACCCTTGGCTTCATCCCAGCTGCGCCCGTCCGTCCGTTCATAGGGAACGTAATCCCAGGCATGGAAGATCGCCTTGCCTTCCGGCGCGCGGGAGGGATCGTGCTGGGTCAGCTGGCCGATGCCGACCAGCGGCGTCGGCGAGAAATTGCCGTAGCGCAGCTCGTCGAATGCACGGCGCATCCCTTCGTAGCTGTCGGGCATCAGCTCGTACATCACGGCGGAAATGTCGCTGCCATCGGCATTCTTCGCCTTGAACTGCAGCGGCGCATCGAGCGCGGCATGCACGGTGAAGCAGGCCGCATCGGTGATATGCGTACGCTTGGCATTCTTCGCGACATGCGCGGGAAGAGTGGCGACCATATCCGGCAGGATATGCGGATGGATCGCGCCGATAATCCCTTCGCCCGCGGTATAGCGGGTGCCGTCATCCAGCACGACGCCGGTCGCCTTGCCGCCATCGGTGGTGATTTCGCGCACCTGCGCGCCTGCCACCACCTTGCCGCCGTGATCCTCGATACAGGCGATCAGCGCATTGGTGAGGCTGCCCGAACCGCCGAGCGGCACGCCGAAGCCGAACTTCTCCAGGAAGCCCAGGAACACATAGGCGCCGATCCCGGTGGCCTTTTCGTCGGGTGAAACCAGGTTCTCGCCCGCGACGCGGCCGAAATGCATCTGGATGAATTCGTGTTCGAAGATCTCTTCCATCAGATCGAAGGTGGAGACCGCCATGGTCCGCATGATCTCCTGGCCTTCCGCGCTCTGGTCCATCATCGCGGCGGAAGCGCCCACCGGCATTGGCGGCGTGTAGAGCGATGCCTGGATCATCGGCAGCCATTCGGCGGCCTGGCGGCTCATTTCCAGAAAGGCGTCGGCATCCTTCTGAGAGAAATGCGCAATCGCTTCGGCGGACTTTTGCGGATCGCGGTGCAGGGGCAGAGTGGTCCCGTCTTCCCACACCGACATCATCGGCACATCGGGATAGACATAGCGCAGGCCGTATTTGCTCTTCAGCCCCAGCTCGTCATTCAAAAGCAGCGGATTGCCCTGGATGAAGATATGGCTCATCGAATGCTGATCGTGCTTGAAGCCGGGCCGGGTCAGCTCGCGCGTCACCACGCCGCCGCCGAACCATTCATTGCGCTCCAGCACCAGCACGCTCTTGCCCGCCACGGCCAGATAGGCGG
>JAUIFP010000116.1 GCA_030430365.1 Alphaproteobacteria bacterium
TGATCGTCGGGGACGACGAACTGGCCCAGATTCAAGAGGACCTCGATATGGAACGTCAGATGATCACCGGCATCGCCGCCGACAAGAACGAGGCGAAAGTCATCCTCACCCGCGTGCCCGACCGGCCTGGCGCGGTGGCCACGATCTTCACCCCGCTGGCCGATGCCAGCATCAATGTGGACATGATTATCCAGAATGTCGGGCGCGAGAAGGGCGAAACCGACGTGACCTTCACTGTGCCCGCCGCGGACCTCGCCCGCACCCAGGCGCTGCTGGAAGAGCACAAGGGCACGATCGGCTTCAACCGCATCATCACCGACAGCAAGGTGGCCAAGATTTCCGTGGTGGGCGTGGGCATGCGCAGCCATGCCGGCGTCGCCGCCGCGATGTTCAAGGCGATGGCCGATCGCGGGATCAATATCCAGGCGATCTCCACCAGCGAGATCAAGGTCTCCGTGCTGATCGACGAGGACGAGACGGAGCTGGCCGTGCGCGTACTGCACAGCGCCTATGGGCTCGATTCCACGGACGAGGCCGCCTGAGGGTTTAAACCTCGCGCGTCATTCCAGCGCTTCTCTTGGTCATTGTCCTGTCGGACAGCTTCGCTTCCCCGCGCAGGCGGTAACCCAGGGCCCAATAGTGCTCTGGATTGCTGGGTCCCTGCTTTCGCGGGGATGACGGGGGAGGCGCTGGGATGCCCAAGGGGATATAGACACACCAATTCATCCGGCGGCGAACCCGGACATTACGCCAATGGAAAAGAACGGATCGCGCGGCTGGCGCCGGGATGCTGTGAGGCGTCCACGGGCGTCAAGGCAGGCGGGCGGATGGAAATGCTTGCGACTGACCGGTGCGTTCCGTGTTTCCGCTCTATCCGCGCACAGGTTCGGCCCTTTCTCCCGCCACCGGCCGGGACAATCAGGAGCGGGCTCGCATTGCTCCACATGTCCCTGCGGCTGAATGGCCGCGCCACATCCGGTGTCTGCAGGCATCCGTCCTTTGCGCTGAAGCGGAAAAGGACGGGCGGAGCCGGCATGAGAAGCCGCCTCCCTGACGCTATCAGCGCCAGCCGCGATTGTCCCAAAATGGGACAGCCCATTTGGAACAGGGAGGAACGGGTTTAGCCGGCCATGCCGCCCCCGATCCGCATCCTGCTGAGGTTACAGGATGGCCTCATAGATAACCAAAACGGTTATATTGTCAAGAGGGTTGTACCGCATGCGAAACGGGCCCCGCCGCCCATTGGCAGCGAGGCCCGCGCCGATAGCCCCTCGGCGGGAGCTGATCGCGTTTCTACTGGTTGCTCGATTGGCCCATATTCTGGGCAATCGCCAGTTGGACTTTTTCCTTCAGTTCCGCGTCGGTCTGCATCTGCCGGCTGATCGCATTGAAGGTGGCCGGCTCCAGGCCCGACGTGGTGACGATTTCCATCATCTTCGCCTGTTTGGCCGAATCGTCCATCGTGGCATCCTGCTGGACGCCGCGGATCTTGGTTGCGGCCTTGGCGTAATTGCCGATCTGGGCCTCGGTGAAATCGGCCTGCGCCTGGGCGCCCATTTGCGCCTCTGCATTGGCGGAAGGCTGTGCGGGCTCCGCCGGGGCGGGGGCCGATGCCGCCGGGCCAGCCTCGGCAAAAGCCGCGCTGCTCAGGGCGAGGGCACAAGTTGCTGTAATAATGCCAGTTTTCATCAGATTTTCTCCTCGTGTCTTCCCCTGCTCGACGCATAGATTGCGCCCTCGTTCCGTTCGCACAAAGCCAATCGGGCTGAATCGAGAGACGCGGGAGACGGCCCGATCGCGCCTGCGGCAGGGCGTTTTCTGGCTGTGGCGAAAGCGGATGGGCGCAAGGGCGAGGGGGCACAGACTCGCCGATTGGACAGCGGCGCATTGGGGGCGCTATCCTGCCCGCAGGCGAATATGCCGCCCGCGCATCCGGGAGAAGCGCCATGAAGACCATGCTTTCCATCGCCCTTGCAAGTGCTGCGGCCAGCTTCGCCGCCATGCCCCTCTCCGCCCAGGAACAGGCGGCCGCGCAAGAGGCATCACCCGAAGCTGAGCAGACCAGTGCGGTTGAGATCGTCAAGCGCGGCGAAGACGGGCGCGCCGAGATTGTGCGGATCGACGGCTTCGAAGTCGCCGTCTGCAAGGATGGGCGAACCGATAGCTGCATCAATCCGCGCGATGCCGGGCTGGATTGGGGCGGCAAGGAAATCGATTACTGGCCCGGAAAGCCCGCCAGCGAGATCGAGGAGCCGCTGCCAGAGAGCAAACCGGAAGGCGCCGAAAAGGCCGAGTGAATATGGCCGCATGAATCCAGGGGACACAGGGCATCGGCGCACGGCCTGCCTTGCGGTTAGCCAAAGCTTTACCATGTACGCGCATGAAGCGGGGCGAAGGGGCAAACCATGCCAGATTCGCACAATATGCCGGCCGAGTACGAGGTCTATCAGATCCTGGCGGAGCTGCGTGGTTGCGGCTGCGTGCCGCCGGGGATCACCGGGCGGGTGTTCCGGGTGCTGGACGATATGCGTTTCGCGCGCCGCCCGCGCGCGGAAGTGGAAATGGTCGAGCGCCTCTCTCTGATCCTGCACCGCGAACGTATCGGCCTGGATGACGGGGCGCAGATGGCGGCCAGTATCGACCGGCTGGCCGATGAATGGCTGAGCACGCGCATTCCGGATTCCGCCGAGGATGAAGGCGAAGCGCCCGGCCATGCCTGGCTGGCCCGCGGAAAGCCCTGACGTGCCCCGAATGCTTGCGGCGCAATAAGCCGCGTCAGCCGTTGACGAACTCATAGCGGAAGACATTGCCGTCACGCTTGACCTGCCCGGCGGACTGCCTGCGGAAATGCGCGGGAAAGCACATCAACTCGCCGTCCGCGGCGCGTTCCAGCGTGGCCTTGCGGACAATCTGCGCGGCCGCCGCATCGTCGTCGAAGGCGAAAGGCAGATCGTGCCGGATCAGCTGCACCGGGTGATGGATCACATCGCCCCAGAAAATCGCTTCGGGCCCGTCCGCCTGCGCGCCCACGGTGCAACAGCCCGGCGAATGGCCGAAGGCGGGCTCCAGCCACACGCCATTGCCGATCTCGCGGTGGGCGACGAAATTCTCCTCCACGATCTCGCCCAGTCCGGCCTCCATCACCGGGACGATGGAATCCAGGAAGGCTTCGTAATGGAATTCCTCGCCCGCCGGGTTCTCCTTGAAATAGTCGTAATCGCGGCGCCCGAAGATGTAGCGGGCCTTGGGGAAGGTCGGCACCCATTTGCCGTCCTCCAGCTGGGTGTTCCAGCCGATATGGTCGAAATGCAGATGGGTGCACATCACCATGTCGATATCCTCGGGCGCGAAACCGGCGGCGCGCAGATTGCCGAGATAGCGCGTATCGAGCTGGTGCACCGCTTCGATCGAGCGGTTCTTGTGATTGCCGTCGCACGTGTCGATCAGGATATTGAGCCCGTCCAGCTCGATCACCCAGCTATGGACCGAAAAGGTCATCATGCTGGTTTCCGGATCCTCCGTGATCTCGTCGGGCGCGGCATACCATTCATGCAGCCGGGCAAGATCCTCGGCCGTCACGCCCGGCAGCTGCATCAGCAGCGGCACCGGGCTTTCCATCTCGAATATCTTGTGAACCTTCATCCGGCCGATCTGCAGCGGCTTCACCGGCATTCTCCCATCTATCCTTCTGGCAGGATAGACGTGCCGGGCGCCGCGGCGCTTGGCTGTGAGCGAATCCGTTCGGTCGCCTGCGTGCAGTCGCCGCTCTCAGTCGCTCCCGCCGCCGGCGGCCACCCGCTCGGCGCCTTGCCAGCCGCCGCCCAGCGCCTTGTACAGCGCCACGGCCGCAATCGCGCGCGTCGCGCGGGCCTGCGCCGCCTGTTGCTCCACGCCCGCCAGGCGCAGCCGGGCCTCCTCGGCCGCCAGCTTGTTGATCTCGCCACTTTCGAAGGAGAGCCGGGCCAGGCGGTGGGCGTTCTGCTGCTTGCGCAAGGCAGCGCGGACCGGATCGATCGACTGCACGCTGGCGGCGAAGCGGTTGGCGGCTGCCTCGCTCTCGTTCAGCGCCCTGGTCACTGCCGCTTCATATGCGGCGGCGGCGCCGTCGGCCCCGGCATCGGCGGCGCGGACCTGCGCGCGGATGCGCCCGAAGGAGAAGATCGGCCAGGAGAAGGACGGGCCCGCCGTGTAGCGCAGGCTCTCCCCGTCGCCCAGATCGTCGAGCGACTGGGCCTGCAGGCCGATATTGCCGATCAGCGAAAGCCGCGGATAGAGATCGGCCTTGGCCACGCCGATCCCGGCAGTCGCGGCGGCCAGTTCGCTCTCGGCGCGGCGGATATCCGGGCGGCGCTCCAGCAGCTGCGAACGGATGCCGCTGGCGATCGAATTGGGCGGGGAGGGGATCCCGCCGGAACTGGCCAGCAATTCGGGCACCAGTTCGTTGGGCGCTTCGCCCACCAGCGTCGCCAGCCGGTACGCGGCGGAGGAGACATCGGCCTGTGCCTGGCGGCGCAGCACGTCGCGCGTATTCATGTCCACTTCCGCCTGGTCCGCATCCGCGCGGGAGGTTTCGCCCGCATCGTGCAGCATCGCGGCCAGCTGAGCGATGGAGCGGCTGGCTTCCAGCTCGCTGGTCCTGATGGCGAGATAGCTCTGGGCCTGGCGCAGCTCGATATAGGTGCGCGCGATCTCCGCCGTCAGCGACACCATGACGTCGCGCCGCGCCCATCCGGCGGCCTCTTCCAGCGCGCGGGCCTTTTCCACCTGGCGGCTGGTCTTGCCCCACAGGTCGATCTCCCAGCTCGCATCGAAGCCGGCATCCAACAGCGGAAACTCGGGATCGAAGCCGGGAATGTTGGCCACGGGGAACTGGCCGTTTTCGCTGATGCGGTTCTCCGTGGCGCTGGCCGAAACCGATCCTTGCGGATACCGCCCGCCCTGCGCCGCCTCGCGCAAGGCGCGCGCTTCGGCGACGCGCGCAGTCGCCTGGTCCAGATCGGGGCTGGTGGCCAGCGCCCGCTCGATGAGGGCAGTCATTTGCGGATCGCCGAACTGCTCCCACCAGGCGGCGTCGACCGGTTCGCTCGAAAGCGGCTCCAGCCACTCGCCCGCGGTGCCAGTGCTGTCCGGGCGGGCATAATCGGGCCCCACCGCGCAGGATGCGAGCAGGCCGGAAGCGAGGGCCGTGGCGAGGCCGGTGGCGAGACGGGCGGTCAGACGGGAACGCATCGGTTCACTCCATTCGCGAACGGAACAGCTTGGCGGCAGCTGTCAGGGTTATGATGGTGATCACCACCAGCGGCCAGGCCTGGTGCAGCACTGCCGAAAGCGGCATCGCCTTGAGGAACAGGCCCTGCACGATGATCAGGAAATAGCGTGCGGGATTGATATGGGTCGCGATCTGCAGCCATTCGGGCATGTTCTCGATCGGGCTGGCATAGCCCGACAGGATCATGATCGGATTGGTGACCACGAAGGCGCCCAGGAAACCTTGCTGCTGGGTCATGGACAGCGAGGATACGAACAGCCCGATCCCGATCAGGGAGAGCATGTAGAGCACCAGGCAGGGGAAGAAGACCAGCAGCGATCCGGTATAGGGCACACTGAAGACCAACTGAGCCAGCACCATGAACAGCGTGCCGTTGAAGCAGCCGATCAGCAGCGGCGGCACGATCTTGCCGATAATGATCTCATGCGCGCGGAGGGGGGAGACCAGCAGCTGATCGAACGTGCCCATTTCCCTTTCGCGCGCGACGGACTGGCTGGTGATTGCCAGCCCCGCGACCGAGGTGATGATCACGATCAGCGAAGGCAGGGTGAACCAGATGAAGTCCAGCGAGGGATTGAACCAGTGGGTCACCTGCGCCCCGCCTGCGCGCATGCGCGGCACGGCATCGGCATTCATGCCGGCGGCGATCTGTTCGACATAGCCGTTCACGATCTGCGCCGCGTTGGAGCGCCGCCCGTCCAGCACCAGCCCCAGCCGTGCCGGCTGCCCGCGCGTTAGCAGGCTGTCGAAATCCGGTTCGATCACCAGCGCGCCGATCACTTCCTGGCGGTCGATCGCGTGCTCCAGCTCGTCGGTCGAGCGCAGATAGCGTATCTCGCGGAAATTGGGGCTGCCCGAAAGGCGCTGGACCAGTTCGGCCGAATGCACACCGCGCGACTGGTCGAGCACGGCGATATCGACATTCTTCACGTCCAGCGTGGTCGCGAAGGTGAACACGAAGAGCTGGATCAGCGGCGGCATGATCAGCACCGTGCGTCCCTTGGGATCGCGCAGCACGACCCACAGCTCCTTGACGATCATCGCCCATAGCCGGCCCATCAGTCCAGGCTCCTTCGGGTTACGCGGAATGAAAGGCGGAAGAAGAACAGCCCGAACAGCAGCATGATGCCGATATTGGGCATGAACTGGCCCCAGATGTCGCCGGTGAGGAACACCGTCTGCAGGCTGGGGATCAGATAGCGCGCCGGGACGAGATAGGTGATTG
>JAUIFP010000024.1 GCA_030430365.1 Alphaproteobacteria bacterium
TTGCCGTCGACATGAAGGTCCACGGTGGCACTGACGTCGCCCTTGATGGTGACATCGGAACCGATGACGGAAAATGTGGAATTGTTGCCTGACATCACGGTTGTCCTGTCTTGCTGTTTATCGGCTGGTGGCCGCGGCGGTTGCATTGGCGGTTGCACGGGCTTCTTCGAGAACATGAGGAGCTGACTCCAGGAAGGGGCGCGGATTGACCGCGCGGTCATTGATACGCACCTCGAAATGAAGGTGCGGTCCGGTCGATCGGCCGGTACTGCCGATGGCGCCGATCACGTCACCGGCTGCGACCTTTTGCCCCACTTTCGCGCGATAGCCCGACATGTGAGCATAGCGCGTCATCAGGCCATTGCCATGCCTGATTTCGACCACTTTACCGTATCCGGACTTCCGCCCGACGAAAGAAACGGTCCCCTTGGCGGCGGCATGGATGGGTGCCCCTGTCCGGCCGCGGAAGTCCAGGCCCGAATGCATGGCCGCGCGGCCCGTGAAGGGATCGCGCCGCAAGCCGAAGCCGGAGGAAATGCCGCTCAGATCGGCAGGCAGCACCTGCGGAATGCCGTCCAGGCTGCGCTGCAGGGCTTCCATCCGCGCGAGGCTGAGCCCCAGGCGTTCGAAACGCGGATCGAGCGAGCCGTCGCGGCCGGTGCTGATCACTTCCAGTGGACCACCCTGTGCGCGCCGGGCCGAGGCCAGCATCCGTTCGGGATCCAGGCCCAGCTTGCGGATCGCCGCTTCTGCGCGGGAAGAGCGCTGATCCGCAAAGCGGGTCAGCCGTTCGACATAGGCTAGCTGACGCGCTTCGATTTCCGCGAGCGCGCCGGCTTCCGGGATCGCGGCGCTGACTTTGGCGACGGTCTTCGCCGCTTCGCTTGACGAATCCGAAACGGTATCGTCCGCAGAAGCTGCCTTTTGCGGCAGGTTGAGCGTGTCGGTGAGTTCCTCGATCACGTTCTGGCGCAGTTTGAGCTCGTCGGCCACGGCATCCAGATCGTTGCGATAGGCCGCGACTCTGCTTTCCGCCGATTCGACCTTGGTTTCACGCTCCAGCAGGGCCAGGCGGTCGCGCTGGGCGATATACTGGCTCACCGCGGCTGACGTCATGGTGCCGGCCCATGCGAGCAGCGCCGCACCGACGACGCCTGCACCAACCATTTGAATTTTAGAAGAAACTTTGATGAATCGAACTTGGCCTTGTGACCGCATGAAAAATTCGCGGTCGGGGAACCACTCCGATAGCCGCTGGCGCAGCTTGACCCCATCCAACTTTCGCAAAATCACGACCCCGTATGTCTTCAATCCCGAGGGGTGGCTTACAGGTGAAGTCCCTAAGGTCTATCCACGGGGGAGGTGCGAACGGGCGAGGCGGTGCAACGACGCGATGAATCGTTCCGCCGCGCCGTGAATTGAGGAAAATACCTGGAAACCGCCAATTCACCATTTCGGACAACCGCAATTTAACCGCCGCAATGGCCGCGATTCGACAGGTTTGCCTGTTCCCGGCGCGGGACGACGCAAATCGGTGACAGAATGGGAGGGCGGTGATATGCGGCCCCTCCATGGCTACTTTGCGCGATGATGTCGAGAATACGGTTGAGCTGGTTGGCCGCCTTGCGCGTGCCGGCCGCAATGCGCAGCGCATTCTTGCAAAGTTGAGCGATGCGGAAAAATCGGCGGCGTTGCATCTTGCAGCCAAGGCGCTGCGCGACAGCGCAGATGAGGTGCTGGCCGCCAATGCAAGGGACGTTGCGGCCGGTGAAGCGAATGGTTTGAGTGCGGCGCTGATCGATCGCCTGCGGCTCGATCCTGGCAGGCTGGAGGGTATCGCTTCGGCTGTGGATGCTGTCGCAGATCTGCCCGATCCGGTCGGCCAGGTGATCGACCGGGCTACGCCTGCCAACGGTTTGGAGCTGTCGCGCGTGCGGATCCCGATCGGCCTGATCGGCATCATCTATGAAAGCCGGCCCAATGTGACGGCCGATGCCGCTTCGCTGTGCATCCGCGCCGGCAACGCGGTGCTCCTGCGCGGAGGCAGCGAAGCGGTCCATTCCAACCGCGCAATCCTTGCCGCCCTGACGAAAGGGCTGGTGCAAGGCGGTATCCCGGCTGATGCCGTGCAGCTGATGCCGACGCAGGACCGCTCTGCCGTTGGCGCGATGCTGCGTGCGGCAGGGCTGATCGACATGGTTGTGCCGCGCGGCGGCAAGAGCCTGGTCGAACGCGTTCAGGCGGAGGCGCGCGTTCCCGTGCTCGCGCATCTCGATGGGATTTGCCACACCTACATCCATTCGGCCGCCGATCCGGATATGGCGCGCGAAATAGCGCTCAACGCCAAGATGCGCCGCACAGGCATTTGCGGTGCGATGGAAACGCTGCTGATCGATGCGGATTTTCCCGCAGGCGGGGCAGTTGTCGGCGCTCTGATCGATGCGGGCTGCGAACTGCGCGGCGACGCACGGGCGCGCACCCTCGATCCGCGTATCGGTATGGCCGGCGCCAATGATTGGGACACCGAATATCTCGATGCAGTCCTGTCGGTGGCGGTTGTCGACGGGCTTGACGCGGCTCTCGATCACATCGCGCTGCATTCTTCCGGTCATACGGATGCCATCGTCACCGCCGACGATGCCGCCGCGGAACGGTTTCTGGCCGAAGTCGACAGTGCGATCGTGATGCACAATGCGTCCACGCAATTCGCCGATGGCGGCGAATTCGGCCTTGGCGCCGAAATCGGGATCGCCACCGGGCGCCTGCATGCGCGCGGCCCGGTCGCGCTTGAAGGCCTGACGACTTACAAGTGGCAGGCGCGAGGCAAGGGCCAGACGCGCCCCTGACCAGGAATTTACCGGCTGTGCATCGGCCGGAATACTTGACGTGTGAAGGGTTTCCCCCGCATCAATTCGCAAACGAAAAGCGAGAGGATCAGTTCATGCGTTACAACCGGCTCGGCAATACAGGCCTTATCGTTTCCGAACTATGCTTGGGCGCAATGACCTTTGGGGAGACCGCGGGCAGATTTTCCCATGTGGCGGGGCTCGATCAGAAAAGCGCGACGGCGCTGGTACGGCAGGCTTTCGATGCAGGCGTGAACTTCATCGATACGGCCAATACCTATAGCGAAGGCAAGTCCGAGATGGCGACGGGCGAGGCCATCAAGTCGCTGGGCATTGCGCGCCAGGACATCATCGTTGCGACCAAGGGCTATGCCCGCATGGGGGAAGGACCTAACCGCGCCGGCAATTCGCGTAAACATCTGCTGGAAGAGATCGATGCCAGCCTGGACCGGCTGCAAATGGACTATGTCGATCTCTACCAGGTTCACGGCTGGGATACCCAGACGCCGATCGAAGAGACGCTGCGCACGCTCGACGATATCGTGCGCACAGGCCGCGCGCGCTATATCGGCGTTTCCAACTGGGCGGCCTGGCATGTCGCCAAGGGGCTGGGCCTTGCGGCAGCAAAGGGCTGGGAACGGATTGCCAGCATCCAGTCATTCTATTCCCTGGCCGGCCGCGATCTGGAACGCGAGATCGTGCCGATGATGGAAAGCGAAGGCGTGGGGCTGATGGTCTGGAGCCCGCTGGCCGGTGGACTGCTTTCGGGAAAATACGAAAGAGAGGGCTCAGGGATAAAGGGCGAAGGCCGGATAGCTTCTGGCGGAGTGCGGGATTCGCTCGATCTCGACAAAACCTTCGATATTATCGATGCCATGCGCCCCATTGCCGAAAGCCGAGGTGTCGCGATTGCCAGTATCGCGCTTGCCTGGCTGCTCCACAGGCCCTTTGTGAGTTCGGTCATTCTCGGCGCCAAGCGTCCGGAACAGCTTGCGGAAAACCTGGCTGCGTCCGAAATCGAGCTGACGGCAGCGGAGATTGCGCAGCTTAATGAAGTGAGCGAGCTGTCGCCTGAGTATCCGGGCTGGATGTTCCCCGGCCAATGGGAACGCCGCGGCGGCGCTTCCCCCCGCAGGGAGGTGCAGTGAAGACCAGCGTAAGAGACAGCGGCACGCTTACCGGTCTGCTCGGGGGCAGTTTCAATCCTGCCCATGGCGGGCATCGCCGCATCTCCATCTTTGCCCAGGGCGCGCTGGGCCTTGACGAAGTGTGGTGGCTGGTTTCGCCCGGAAACCCGCTCAAGCCGGATGAAGGCATGGCGCCACTTTCGGCGCGCGTGAAATCCGCCCAGGCCGCTGCACGGCGGGCGTCGATCCGGGTTTCCGCCATCGAACGGCAATTGGGCACGCGTTTCACGATCGATACGCTGCGTGCGCTCAAGCGGCGCTTCCCCAAACGGCGCTTCGTCTGGCTGATGGGCGCCGACAATCTCGCGCAATTCCACCGATGGAAAAGCTGGCGTTCAATAGCCCGCGAAATGCCGATTGCGGTCATCGCGCGTCCGGGCTATGATAGAAGCGCCCTCGCGAGCCCCGCGATGGCCTGGCTCAGCCGCTTCCGGGTGCCTGCCGCCAGTTTACGAAACCGGGGTGAATGGAGCGCACCTGCGCTGTTTGAATTGCGTTTCGATCCTGATCCGCGCTCGGCAACATCTTTACGCCGCGCCGATCCTGAATGGGCCCGCCAATTTTCGGGCGGGCCGCCACGGGATGATGTGACGCATTGCCTCATTCATGACCAGGAAAAGGGGATGCGCGCATGAGGCGCATGCCTCTTTCGCATCCTTTCCCTCGAAAATGGAGTTGTATGTACTGCGATGAATCATGCGCAGACTTCGCCGGTTTCCGCCGGCATGCCCAAAGGACGTCCGATCTCTGATCAGGCCGCCACTTCCGACAACGACAAGCTGCATGCGCTTGTCCTCCGCTCGCTGGAGGACGATCAGGCGCAGGACGTCGTTTCGATCGAACTCGATGGCAAATCCAGCATTGCCGATCACATGGTGATCGCATCGGGCCGTTCGACACGGCAAGTGGCTGCAATTGCGCAGAAGCTTGCGGAGCGGATCAAACAGGAAGGCTTCGGAACTGCCCGTATCGAAGGATTGCCAGCAGCCGATTGGGTGCTGATCGATGCAGGCGACGTTGTCGTGCACCTGTTCCGCCCGGAAGTGCGAAGCTTCTACAATCTTGAGCGGATGTGGGCGTTTGGCGACGCTCCGCCTGTCGCGGCGGGTCAGGCGTAAGGCCGGCATAGGCCGGTTTCGGCTTGCGCTAAGCCGGCGGCGGCACCAGTGGACAGGGCTCCTCCTTAGATATGAGGAGCCTAGGCCGCTGGAAATGGACACATGAAACTGCATCTCATCGCCAGGGGTAAGATCGGCCGTTCGCCCGAAGCGGAACTCGTCGCCCGCTATGAAAAGCGCATTACCTGGCCTTTCAAATTGACGGAACTTCCAGAAAGTGGCGGAAAGGTCTCCGATCCGCTGACGCCGCACCGCACCGTCCTGCTGGACGAACGAGGCGAACAGCTTTCCTCCGAAGAATTGGCGGCTTTGCTTGGCCGCTGGCGCGACGATGGAATTCGCGAAACGCGTTTTGTGATCGGCGCAGCGGATGGCCATGCCGACGATGAGCGCGACCAGGCCGATCTGCTATTGGCGTTCGGTGCGGCGACCTGGCCTCATCTCCTGGCGAGGGCCATGGTGATGGAGCAGCTTTTCCGCGCCACCTCGATCCTTGCGGGCCATCCCTATCATCGGGCAGGTTGACGTCATGACGACATGTCTACGCCCGTTTCTCTCGATTTTCTGCCTGGCAGCCTTGCTGACCGGAAGCGCTGCGGCCCAGAATTCTGCGGGCTTTTCCAGTGTCACCGACGCACGGAGGGAGATGGAGAGCGCCTTGCAGGAAAAGCTGGCCGCCGAAACGCGGGCGAACCGGCTTGAGGAGGCAGCTGCAAAGGCAAGCGAAGCGGCGGAAAAGACGGCGCGACAGGCCACGGCGCTGGCTGCCCGCATTCAGGAGACGGAGGCTGGCATCGGCGCGGCCCAGGCGCGCCTTTCCATCGCCCGGCAGCAATATCAGACCCTCGCCTCGCAGCTCGCGGAGAAACGCCAGCCAGTCTTGCGGCTGACCGCGGCCCTTCAGCGTTTTTCGCGCAGGCCTCTGGCCCTGTCGGCCATGCGGCCCGGATCGGTGAAGGAAGCGGTTTATCTGAGCGCCATGCTCTCCTCCACGGTGCCGGAAGTGCGCCGCCGGACCGCTGCGCTCAGAAGCGAGGTGGAACGGGGCAAGGCGCTCCGTGAGGAGGCTGAGAACGCCTTGTCAGGGCTGCAGGCGCAGGAACAGAGGCTGGAGCAGCAGCATGCCCAGCTTGCGGCCCTGGAAACGCGCCAGCGGCTGGCTTCGCGCCGGGTCAGCGGGGAAGCCAATCGCGAGGCCGAGCGCGCCCTCTCTCTTGCGGAAGAAGCACGCGATCTCAATGCGCTGGTGGTGCGTATCAACGATGCGGGCACTTTGCGCGCGCAGCTTGCCCGTTTGCCGGGGCCGCTCATCCGGCCGCCGCGCCCTTCCGAATCCGAAGTTCTCGTCGATTCCCAGAATGCGGCAGAAGGCCAAAGCCGCCCGCCTTCAGCCTATCAATTGCCGGTCGCCGGCAGGACGATCATGGGCTTCGGGGCGCGGACGGAAGGGGGTACAGTTTCGCAGGGCCTCACTCTCCAGCCGCGCGAAGGCGCATTGGTCGTCGCGCCTGCAGCCGGGCGGGTGGCTTTCGCCGGGCCCTATCGCGGATATGGCCGGATCGTCATTCTCGAGCATGAAGGCGGCTGGACCAGCCTGGTGACGGGCATGGCGCGGGTCGATGTCGGGGTGGGCGAACAGCTGCTGAGCGGGGCACCGCTGGGCATCGCGGCTCCGCGCGATCCTGCCATCACGCTGGAGGTCCGGCGTGACGGAGAGCCTGTCAATCCGCTGGATGTGGTCGGTTGAGGCTGTTTGCATCCCGTTCTTGCAGGAACAACGCCGCCGTTCCGGCAATTGTTTGCGATCGAGCCATAAGCTGGCGTTAAGCTGCTGCGCGCGATACAAGGGCGGTAATTCGCGAATAAGGCCCTGTAGATGAAGTTTGCACCTCTCCTCAAATCCGCGGCTCTCGTCACAGCCGTTGCGCTGTTGCCGGCCACCACTGCCGGCCTGGCGCAGGTGGAAGGCCGCGCTGGGCCGCAATTCGGCAAGGTTTTCGCGACGTATCAGCGGATCAAGGCCAGCTATGTCGAGGAAGTCGATGACGAGGTGCTTATCAAGGGAGCCCTTGACGGCATGCTCGCCGCGCTGGACCCGCATTCGACCTATCTCGACGGAGAAGCGTTGGAGCGGCTCGAAACGCTTATTGACGGGAATTACGAAGGACTGGGCATTTCCGTCACGATGGAAGACGGCGCCGTCAAAGTCATCTCGCCGATGCGCGGAAGCCCTGCCGAAAAGGCGGGGGTCAAGGCTGGCGATTACATCACGCATCTCGATGGCGAGCTGATTTACGGGCTCTCGCTGGACGAAGCGGTGGCGCAAATGCGCGGGCCTTCCGGCACGCCTCTGCGTCTCTCGATCTTCCGTCCCGGGCGCGAGGAACCGCTGGATGTCACAGTGACGCGCGGCGTGATCGAGCTTGAGCCCGTGACTTACGAGCTGCAGCCCGGCGCGATCGGCGTCATCACGGTGAACGAATTCTCGCGCGATGTCGGGCGCGATGTGCTCGGGGCGATGAAGGCCATGCGCGAAGAGGCGTCAGGCCGGTTGAGCGGGCTGGTTCTCGATCTGCGCTCGAATCCGGGCGGATCGCTGGATGAAGCCGTGGCGCTTTCGGATCTTTTCCTCTCCAAGGGATCGATCGTTTCCCAGCGCGGCCGTATCCAGGCGGAGAACATCGTCTACAAGGCCGAAACGGTGTATCGGGGCGACGCGGCGCAAGGTATCCCGCTGATCGTTCTTATCGATGCCGGTTCGGCTTCGGCTTCGGAAATCGTCGCCGGCGCATTGCAGGACCAGCATCGCGCGCTCGTCATGGGGCAGCGTAGCTTCGGCAAGGGCAGCGTGCAGACCTTAATGCCCCTGACCCGCGACAGCGCGCTCAAATTGACCACTGCGCGCTATTATACGCCCTCGGGCCGCTCCGTGCAGGAAGGCGGTATCGACCCGGATATCCGTGTGCCGCAATTGTCCGATCCCGATGCCGCCAAGCGTTCGAAGCTGTCGCTGCGCGAATCCGATCTTCGCCGTCACCTGATCAACGAGGTCGGGCTCGACGATAAGGAATTGGAGACGGACAAGCAGGACGATCCGCGTTTCCAGCTCACGGCGGAAGAGCTGGAAGAGCAGGGCATCGACGATTTCCAGCTTCACTATGCGCTGGAAACCTTGCGCCGCGCCCATGGTACAGCCGTTGCAAGCAAATAGCCCGGCCATGAACATGAATAGTTCCAAACGGCCCTCTGCGGCGCTTTGGCTGGCCCTGATTGCGCCGACGGTGCTGCTGGGCGGGGCATATGTCTCCCAATATGTCTTCGGTCTTTATCCGTGCGAAATGTGCATGTGGCAGCGCTATCCCCATTTCGCGGCGATTGCCTTTGCTCTCTTCGCGCTTGCCGCGGGGCGCAGCCGCATGTGGATAGCGCTGGCCGCTTTGGCCATTCTCATTTCCGGCCTGATCGGGGCTTATCACGCCGGCGTTGAGTATGGATGGTGGGAAGGCATCACGACCTGCTCCATCCTCGACCTGGGGGACGGAGACCCGCTGGAGGCGATCATGAATGCGCCGCTGGTACGCTGCGATGTAGCGCCCTGGACTTTGATGGGCATATCGCTCGCCGGGTTCAATTTCCTGATTTCAACCGGCGTGGCAGCGGCGATCTTTGCGCTGTTGCGTAGAAAGGACACGTGATGAGCGGCGCAGGCAGGCACACTGCAAGGCCGGATACCGAGCGGATGATCCGGGTCGACCAGGCGGGAGAATATGGCGCAACGCGGATCTATGCCGGCCAGCTTGCAGTCCTGGGTGAGCGCGGCCCGCATGCTACCGAAATCCGGAGCATGGCTGCGCAGGAAGACGAACACCTTGCCCGCTTCGATCAACTGATTGCCGAACGCGGCGTGCGGCCCACCGCACTGCAGCCCGTCTGGTCCGTGGCCGGCTATGCGCTGGGCGCTGCGACTGCTCTGATCGGGCCGGAAGCTGCGATGGCCTGTACTGCAGCCGTCGAAGAAGAGATCGATCGGCACTATTCCCGTCAACTCGATGAGCTGGAAAGTTCCGGCGACGATCCGCAGCTTGCCGGCATGATCGACAAGTTCCGTGAAGAAGAGCGCGAACATCGCGATACCGCGCTGGCTGCCGGGGCGGAACAGGCGCCGGCCTATCCCCTGCTTTCCGGGGCGATCCGCATGGGATGCCGGCTTGCCATCCGCCTATCCGAACGCGTCTGACGGGCATTTGATTGAGAATTGCACCTAATTTGCTTCAGACCATGTTCAGCGCTGCAATTGCTCTATAGGGAGCGCCGAAGAGACATTTGCGGCCGGTTGCGCCGCTTTGGAGAGACGACGATGAAACGCCTGACCCTCGCTGCTGCTGCCATTCTGTTTGTGGGCGCCACGCCTGCATTTGCGCAGGACGATGCCGCCGAGATTGTCGGCGAGGCCGGTGACGAAAAGGTCAACCAAGTGATTGTCTATGGCGACGATCCGTGTCCGCCTTCGTCTGCAGACGAGATTACCGTCTGCGCGCGCAAGGAAGAAAGCGAGCGCTATCGAATTCCCGAAATTCTGCGCGAAAGCAGCGATCCGGCCAACGAATCCTGGACCGAACGTGTCGAGTCATACGAAACGGTCGGCGAATTCGGTACGATGTCATGCTCCCCATCGGGCAGCGGAGGCTGGACCGGCTGCACGCAGAAGCTCATCGACGCCGCCTATGCGGAAAAGGAAGGCAGCTCCGATATCCGTTTCAGCGAATTGATTCAGCAGGAACGCGAAAAGCGGCTTTCGACTATCGATGAAGAAGCTGCGGCCGAGCAAGAACGCGTCGAAATGCTGGAAAGGGAATATGAGGCGCGCCTCGCGGCGGAGCGTGACGCTGCTTTGCCCGACGAAACGCCTTCTGCACCGGCGCCGGAAGAAGAAGCTGCCGCCGATTCCGAAGACTAAGCGGCCAGTAGGCGCGCAGGCATCGGTCGCATAGCCGGAGCAGCAAGAGGAAGGGCCCATGCCTAGCGCAAAGCGGCGGATCCTCAGCATTTTCGGGACTCGTCCGGAAGCGATAAAGCTGTTTCCTCTGGTCCGCCAATTGGCCGCGGATCCGCGTTTCGATTCCCGTATATGCGTTACGGGTCAGCATCGCGGTCTGCTGGATCAGGTGCTCTCAGTTGCAGGCCTTGTGCCGGATCACGATCTGGCCCTGATGCGCCCCGATCACTCGCTGGGCGATCTGACCGCCGCGCTGGTCAGCAGCATCGGAGAGATTCTCGACATGGAGAATCCCGATTGCGTGGTGGTGCAGGGCGATACGGCTACGGCCATGTGTTCCGCCCTGTCGGCCTATTACCGCAAGATACCGGTTGCGCATGTCGAAGCCGGCCTCAGAAGCGGCAATATCCATCACCCCTGGCCCGAAGAAGTGAACCGCAAAATTATCGCCGCGATCGCGGCACTGCATTTTGCGCCGACGGCTGCTGCCGCAGAGGCGCTCAGGCAGGAAAATATCGATCCTGGCGCGATCCATGTCACAGGCAATACGGTGATCGATGCGCTTCATGCGATTAGAGGCCGTATCGCGCAGGATCCGGCGCTTGCAGAGGGCCTGGCGCGGCTCGAGCGGCGTTTTGCGGGCAAGCGGATTGTCGGCGTTACCTGCCACCGGCGTGAGAATTTCGGCGAAGGCATGTTGGGCATTGCGCGTGCGATCCGCGTTCTCGCGCAGCGGCCGGATGTGGCCGTGATCTTCCCCATCCATCTCAACCCCAATGTGCGAAAGGTCATGGAAGCGGAGTTGGGCGGATTGGAGAATGTCGCCCTGATCGAACCGCTCGACTACCCGAATTTCGTGCGTCTTCTCGACATTGTGGACCTCATGCTGACCGATAGCGGTGGAGTGCAGGAAGAAGCCCCGGCTTTGGGCAAGCCCGTACTGGTCATGCGCGAAACGACAGAGCGGCCGGAAGGTGTGGAAGCTGGTACGGCGAGGCTTGTCGGGACTGATAGTTCCAAGATCCTCGCGGAAACCGCGCGCCTGCTGGACGATAGTCAAGCCTATGCCGCCATGGCACGGGCACATAATCCCTACGGCGATGGCAAGAGCGCCCAGCGGATCGTGGAGCTCCTGGCGGCGAACTAGGCCGCGCCCGGATAGCGGTCCACTTCGGGCAGGGTGCCAAGCTCTTTCATCCAGGGCAGCCTTTCGGCACACTGAATCTGCAGCGCAGGTGGATTGTCTTCCGGATTGTCGAGCGTGGAGGACTGGATGTCGACGAGGCCCGGCAGGGTATTCTCGTTGCGGAAGAACAATCCGGTGCCGCAATTCGGGCAAAACTGCCGGAAAGAGCCGTTCTTCCCTTCATAGGTCGAAAGGTCGCCGGATTCGACGTCCAGATATTCCTGCTTGAACGCCATCCACGCCACAGCCGGCGCGCCGGACGAGGCGCGGCAGTCAGCGCAATGGCATAATGCGCTATATACCGGTTCGTTGCTGACCTTGTAACGTACATTGCCGCATTGGCATCCACCGCTCCGCATCCCGCTTCTCCTTGCCGAAGACGCGGGAACATATCACGAACAAAATATATGGCAATCCATGATCGCGGGGATTTTGGGCGGCGCGTCAGACCAGGGAAATATCGGGCGCGTCCACCTGCTTCATGCCGACGACGTTGTAGCCTGCATCCACATGGTGAATTTCGCCCGTAACGCCGGAAGCGAGGTCCGAAAAAAGATACAGGCCTGCGCCGCCAACATCTTCGATCGTGACATTGCGGCGCAGCGGAGAATTCAGTTCGTTCCACTTCAGAATGTAGCGGAAGTCGCCGATGCCGCTGGCGGCCAGCGTCTTGATCGGCCCTGCCGAAATGGCGTTCACGCGAATGCCGTCCGCACCAAGATCGTTCGCAAGATAGGCAACGCTGGTTTCCAGCGCAGCTTTGGCCACGCCCATCACATTGTAATGCGGAACCACCTTTTCCGCACCGTAATAGGTCAGCGTAACGATAGAGCCGCCTTCGGGCATCATCGCGGCGGCGCGCTGCGTGGCCGCGACGAAGGAATAGGCGGAAATATTCATCGTCATGAGGAAGTTTTCGAGGCTCGTATCCACGAACTTGCCGCGCAATTCACTCTTGTCCGAGAATCCGATGGCATGCAGCATGAAGTCGATGGTTTCCCAGCGGGATTTCAACGTATCGAATGCGGTATCGAGCGCTTCCATGTTCGACACGTCGCAATCTATCAGGAAGTCCGAACCCAGACTTTCTGCCAGCGGCCTGACACGCCTTTCCAGCGCTTCGCCCTGATAGGAAAAGGCTAGCTCGGCACCTTGTTCGGCAAGCTGCTTGGCGATCCCCCAGGCCAGCGACTTGTCATTGGCCAGCCCCATGATCAGTCCCCGCTTCCCTTCCATCAGACCACTCATTGCGCTGCTTCCTCCTCGCTGTTCGCCGCATTGCCTTGTGTGCCTTCCTCTTCCGGCGTCTTAGCCAGCGCGGCATTGAGTTCGGCCCCTGCCACTATTCCTAAGCCGATGAGCCAGAAAAAGAAAAGCGTGATCATGATCCCGGCGAGGCTGCCATAGGTCAGACTGTAGGAGAACATCGAGCTGAGCAGCGGGGGGAACAGTGCCGTTATCAGGACCCACCAGATCGCGACGAGCAAGGCGCCGGGCCATTTGGGATAGCGCTTGGAGCGGTAGGCAGCAGGGGTGAGGGAAAGAAACAGCAGGAAGATGGAAAGGTAGACAGCTGCACCCGGTACGATCCGGGAAAAGGTCAAACTGTTGAGCACAGTCACCAAGCCGGGGAACCACGTGCCAATCACCTCTTCGGCGGCCCCGATGATGACCTGCGCAACCAGTGAGAGCAGCAGGAGCAGCACCGAACCCACGATTATTCCTGTCGAGGTGAGGCGATGAAACCAGAAGCCCTTGGTATGCTTGGTGCCGTAGGCTCTGCGAAGAATGTCGCGGATCGTTTCGACCAGGCTGCCCACTGTCCATAGTGCAACCGCCGCACCGGCCCAGAGCAGCCAGCCGCTGCGGGCATCGATCACATCGCGCGCGGCAGGCCCGATAACCCGGCTTACGCTTGGAGGGAGCGCCCTTAGAACCGCGTCGATTGCTATTGCGCGGTCCGCTTCTTCGCCCAGCGCAGAAAACACGGCCGCCCCGAAAATGAAGAAGGGAAAAACGGCAAACAATGTGATGTAAGCCAGGTTCCCCGCGTGGATGAAGCCATCGTGCCAGGTGCCCAAAGCAGCACGCTTGGCAACGTCGATACAATGCGCCAGCCCCGTTGCCTTCTCTTGCTCGGCCGGCTGCGGCTCGCCTCGATGCATAAGCGCATGGCGCCGTCTGCCTTCTGGCGTGAGGTCGGGAACCGGCGGGCCGGAGGTCGGCGGGACTATCTTGTCGGGCTGAAGCGCCATCAGCCAGCAAACTTGGCGCGAAGGTCGCGCGTATCGCGCCATCCTTCCAGGCGCTCGGCAAGGTCGCTGTCGCCCGGCGGCAGATCGATTTCCAGGGTCACGAGCTGATCGCCCCTATCGCCGCCCTTTTTGACGAATCCCTTGCCCTTCAGGCGCAGCACCTTGCCCGATCCGCTGCCGGGTGCGACGGTCAGCATCACTGCCCCGTCAACGGTGGGCACCTTGATCTTCGCCCCATTCACGGCCTCGTCCAGCGTGATCGGCAGATCGATCCGAACGTCGCTGCCGTCCCGCCGGAAAAAGGCGTGATTATCGATCTCGATCGTTACCAATGCGTCCCCAGGCCCGCCTGGCCCCTGCTCTCCCTTGCCCTTGAGGCGCATCTGCGTGCCGTTTTCCACGCCGGCTGGCAGTTTCAGATCGATCGTTTTCCCGTCGGCCAGCGTAATGCGCTGATCCTTGCCCGCCGCGGCGTCGACAAAGGGGACTTTCAGCCGATACTGAATATTGGCGCCCTTGGCGGGCGGGCGCCTTGCGCCGCCGAACCCCGCCGATCGGCCGTTACCGAACGGCGATTTGGCGCTGCGGCCGCCAAACAATCCTTCGAATATATCGCCCAGGTCGGCGTTATCGCCGCCGAAGCCCTGGAAGTCTTCCGTGCGGTAGCTGCGTTGGCCCCCGCCGCCGCGGAAACCGCCGCCGCCAAAGGGGTGGGTGGGATTGCCGTCCGCATCGATTTCGCCCCGGTCGAACTGCGCCCTCTTATCCTTGTCGGACAACAGGTCATACGCTCTGGTCACGTCGGAGAAGCGCTCTGCGGCTTTAGGATTATCCTTGTTGCGATCGGGATGAAGTTCCTTGGCGAGCTTGCGATAGGCAGACTTGATCTCCTTCTCGCTCGCGCCGCGCGCAACGCCCAATGTTGCATAAGGATTGCTCATGGCAAGTTAGCTAGGGAGGACAATGCCTTCGCGCAAGCTTCAGAGCACGCTCTGGGCCTTTCCCAAGTCCCTTTGGACGACTAGGTCACCCATAATCGATGCAGGGCCCCATGCGTTCTTCGCTTGCGGGACGCCGCATTTGGAGCAAGGGCCTATTACTTCGTGGGTTGCCACAATCTGTCATTCGAATTCGGGAAGATGTGATGGACGCTGAACAAAACGCTATTCCCCAGACGAATCCCTTCGAACTCTTTGCCGCCTGGTTTGCGGAGGCGCAGGACACTGAGCCGAACGATTCCAATGCCATGGCGCTGGCCACTGCCAATGCGGACGGCGCACCTTCGGTGCGCATGGTGCTGCTCAAAGGCTATGGCCAGGATCTGGGAGATTCGGGCGGGTTCGTTTTCTATACCAATGCCCAGAGCCGCAAAGGCGAGGAGATTATCGCCAATCCCCAGGCAGCGCTGCTGTTCCACTGGAAATCCCTGCGCCGGCAAGTGCGCATCGAAGGCCCTCTGAGCGAGGTTTCCTCCGCCATGGCGGACGATTACTTCAACAGCCGCCCCCGCATATCGCAGCTTGGTTCGGCTGCGTCGGATCAATCGCGTCCTCTTGATGATCGTACGACATATCTTGCCCGGGTGGACGAGCTTTCACGCCATTATGAAGGGGAAGACATTCCGCGCCCCCCGCATTGGACGGGCTTTCTGCTCACGCCGCGCGCGATCGAATTCTGGATCGATCGGCCCAATCGCCTGCATGAGCGTCGGCGCTTCACGCGCACTGTAAGGGGCGGCTGGGAAAGCACCTTGCTGTATCCATGACACCAGACGAGCAGACCAGAGCGCGGCTTACGCGGAGCGCGGCCATCGCTTCGATCTCGGTGGCTCTGCTGCTCGCCACGCTCAAACTTTGGGCGACCTGGCGCACCGGCTCGACTGCGATGCTGGGCAGCCTTGCCGATACGATGCTGGATCTCATTGCCAGCATTGCGACTCTTGCCGGAGTGTGGATAGCCGCAATGCCGGCTGACAGGGATCACCGCTTCGGCCATGGCAAGGCGGAAGCGCTTGCTGCGATGGTCCAGATTCTGCTGATTGCACTATCGGCATTCGGCATTGCCATTCGCGCCGTCGGCCAATGGATTGCCGGTGCCCGAACGGAAGCGGCGGAAGAAGGGATCGCCGTCTCGCTGATCGCCATTGCGGCGACTTTCGGGCTGCTGGCCTGGCAGCGACACGTCATCCGCCGGACGCAAAGCGTCGCGATTTCGACCGATCACCTTCACTACAAGTCCGACTTGTTGCTCAACGTCGCGGTCATTGCCGCGCTCGTGCTCGATCATTTTGTCGGACTTGTCGGATCGGATCCATTTTTCGGACTGGTCATTGCGCTATGGCTCGCCTGGGGTGCCTGGCGCGCCTCGTCGGACGTGATCGACGAGATCATGGATAGGGAATGGCCTGAGGAAAGGCGGCAGGAATTCCTTGCTGTTGTGGCCAAACAGCCGGAACTGCGCGGCGTGCACGATCTGCGCACACGAACCAGCGGCTCACTCGACTTCGTGCAATTTCATGCGGCCGTCGATCCGGACATGACGGTTTCGGATGCACACCGCGTGATGGACGAAATCGAAGCCAGGATCGAACGGGCCTTTCCCGGTGTCGAAGTGCTGATCCATCCGGACCCTGAAGGGCTGATCGACGAAGAAGGTGTCGCCAGCGAAGAATTGCTGCCGGGCGCCGGATCGGACGAAAGCAAATAAGAGGCAGACTAATCCGCCGGGAACAGCGCCACGATGTCGGCCAGCGCGTCGTTGAGCCGATCGCGCTGTGCGTCCTCGGTATTTCCCAGACGCACGAGCACCAGGCTCTGGCCCGGCGAAACCAGCACATATTGTCCCTGATGCCCCAGCATGGCCATCAGGCCTGAAGGCCCCCGGTCCGCGAACAGCACATCGCGATCGGTACCCGAAGGCCGGTTCAGCCAGATTTGCGCGCCGTAATCGGGCGCAAGGGGGCTGGGTGTGGACATGAACGCGATCCAGCTCCTGGGGACCAGCTGCCCGCCTCTCGCCGCGCCCTGACTGCGCAGGAATTCTCCGAATCTTGCCCAATCGCGGGCCGTTGCGTGAATCATGCTGCCGCCGATCATCGTTCCGGCTGCGTCATATTCGGCGATTGTCGAATGCATGCCCAGCGGGACGAACAGCCGAGCTTTCAGAAAATCGTCCACTGCCGATCGGCGCGCGTCCGGTGCAGTGTCAGGCGTCAATACGCGTGCCGCAATATCCGCAAGGATTACGCTGCTACTGGTGGAATATTCGAATTTTCGGCCAGGCAGGGCTTCCAGGGGCTGTGCTTCCGCCCAGCTCGCCATATCGTCGCGGCCTTGCAGAAACAGCATGCGCACCGTGTCGGAATCGTAGGCGGGTTCGCCTTCTTCCGTGTGCCGCAGACCGGAACGCATCTGCAGCAGCTGGCGCAAGGTGATTTCCCCTCGCGGATCTCCAGGGCGCTGCCAGTTCGGTATTGGCGGTGTCTCGTCCAGCCGCAACTTGCCGTCTGCCACCAGCATCCCGATCATCACCCCGGTGATCGTCTTCGACATGGACCAGCCGACGAATCGGGTTTCCTCGCCATAGGGCGCGGCGTAGCGTTCGGCCACGATGTCGCCCTCATGCATCAGGATGAAGGCACGCGTCTCCCCGAT
The DNA here is from genome assembly GCA_030430365.1 of Alphaproteobacteria bacterium. Lineage (GTDB taxonomy): Bacteria > Pseudomonadota > Alphaproteobacteria > Sphingomonadales > Sphingomonadaceae > Andeanibacterium. The sequence continues at coordinate 17,242 of JAUIFP010000024.1, forward strand.
TTCCTCACCGCTGAAGAGCGCGTCGATCTTGCCCGCCAGTTCTTTCCTCGGTGCGCCCGGGTTTTCGGTGACGGCTTCCATTGCCCGGGCGCTTGCGGCCAGGTCCACAGTCTGCTCGGGCGCATTGCTTCCGCATGCGCATAGCCCCAGCGAGAGGGCTGGCAGCAAGCTATTCGAAAAGATAGAGAGGCTCGGCCGCTTCATGCCGGCGCATCTCTCGGACAAGTAGGTGGCTATGGCAACCGCAAAGCAACAGAGAAGAAAACGCTCTTCCAGGCGTACCGCCCGCTGGCCGGGAATCCTGCTGCTTGCAGCCGTCCTGGCTGCAGGCCTTGCATGGTATTTGCGGGAAACCTTGATGGACCAGGCCGTTGCAGGGGCCGCCTTCGGGGCCCGTATGAGCTGCTCCTGCCGCTATATTGGCGGGCGCGATCTGAACGACTGCCGGAAGGACTTCGTGCCCGGCATGGGGATGATCCGGCTGCGCGAAGACCGCGATGCGCAAAGCATTACCGCCAGCTTTCCTCTGCTGGCGAGCCAGACTGCCACCTATCGCCAGGGCCAGGGCTGTCTGCTTGAACCGTGGACGCGCTGATGCGCGGCACGGCCTGCGATATCAGGCCGCACCAACGGTATCGGTAATCCATCCCCCGCCCACAACGCGCTCTCCGGCATAGATTACCGCGGCCTGTCCGGGGGCGACGCCATATTCTTCCGAAGAGAAGCGGATCGTGGTGCGCGCGCCTTCTCCCAGCGGCCCCTCCAATGTCACGGGAACGGGCTTGGCAAGCGAGCGGACCTTGGCCGTCAGCGGCGGCGCCCTATTGCCAAAGGGCAGCGGGCCGATGCGGTTCGTTTCATCGATATGCGCGGCCGCAACGCCGAGCATGCGCTTGGGCCCGGCGATCACGCGCGCATTCTCGGCATCGAGCGCAATGACGTAGAGCGGCTCGCTCTGGCCGCCAATATCGAGCCCGCGGCGCTGGCCCACAGTGAAATGGATGACGCCGGCATGGCGGCCCAGCACCGCGCCGCTTTCGGCATGCACGATTTCACCCGGCACCACGCCTTCAGGCCGGATCGAGCGGACGATCTTCGCATAGTCGCCATCGGGTACGAAGCAGATGTCCTGGCTGTCGGGCTTGGCGGCAACGCTCAGCTCGGCCTGATCGGCCAGCGCGCGGACATCCTGTTTCGGCAGGCCGCCCAATGGGAAGCGCAGGAAGGCGAGCTGTTCTTCGGTGGTCGCGTAAAGGAAATAGCTCTGATCGCGTGCCGGATCGAGTGCGCGGTGGAGTTCGGGACCGGCCGGGCCCATGATCCGCCGGACATAATGCCCGGTCGCCAGGCAATCGGCGCCGAGTTCCTTGGCCATGGCCAGCAGGTCCGTGAATTTGGGCCCCATATTGCAGCGGATGCAGGGAATGGGTGTACGCCCCGCCAGATAGTCGTCTGCAAAACGGTCGACCACTTCCTCCCGGAATGCCGTTTCGTGGTCGAACACATAATGTGCGATCCCCAGCCGGTCTGCGACGTTGCGTGCATCGCGAATATCGTCCCCGGCGCAGCAGGCCCCCTTGCGCCCGGTGGCTGCTCCGTAATCGTAGAGCTGCAAGGTAATCCCGATCACTTCGGCACCGGTCGAAGCGGCAAGCGCAGCCACGACCGAAGAATCGACGCCGCCCGACATGGCCACGACGATCCGGCATTCGCGCGGCTCTCGCGGCAGATCGAACAAGGCGGCCGCATCGAGTGCGGGCATATCGAGATTGGTCGCTAGGGACATGGGGCGGCCCTTACACTGCCGCGCGCCATACCGCAAAGTGCAGGCCTGCAACCCTAACGCATGGTGAATCGCGGCTTTACCGGATGTTGACCAAGCTGAGTCTAAGAGAGCCACCATGTACGAAGGGAATATCCTCAATCTGGGCTCAATCGCACCGGCACGCGATCCGTTTTCGGGCGCTGAGGGAATGCATGTGCTCAGTTGGGGCGAACTGGTCGCTCGGCTGGGTGCCGCTCGCGATTTCCGCCGGATAATCGTTGGCGATCATGTCTATCGGGGGAGCTTCGATTACGCCTCTGCCTGCCACATTGCAGCCTTGGGTGGCGGAAAACCTGGAATTAACCCATTTGCTTTAACCAATCGAAAAGCGACGGAAAGCATAAGCTTAAGTGTCATGAGCGATACGAATACCTGCGACCGAGGAAGACAATGATCGAAAACCAGAATATCCGGCCAGCGCAGGTGATCGGTCCGCTTGGCGAACCCCTGACGATCGACGACTTGCCGCCCCCGGACACGAAGCGCTGGGTGGTCCGCCGCAAGGCGGAAGTCGTGGCTGCCGTCAATGGCGGCCTGCTCACCATCGATGAGGTGCTCGATCGCTACGGCCTGACGCTGGAGGAATTCGCATCCTGGCAGCGGGCAGTCGACCGTTCGGGAATGCAGGGGCTGCGCGTCACTCGCATTCAGCATTACCGCGATCTTTACGAACGCCAGTTGAAATACTGACCGAACAACTTCTGCAAAACCAAGGGCCGGAATTTCCGGCCCTTTTTTGTTGCGCCAGGCAAGTTTATCTTGCTGCATTCATACAGCCGCAACTTGCGAGTTGGACGGCCGGCTTGCCGCCGGCATTCGTTCTACCGCAAAACTATGGGCACTGATCCGCCGAAAGAGCGTTTGAACAGTGTTGGCGGGCCGCAGCGGCCCTGAGCCGAGAACTTAGAGAGGAGACGAAGCATGGGTTGGATAATTGCGCTGATCGTTGGCGGTGTGGCCGGATGGCTGGCAAGCATGGTGATGAATCGCGATGCGTCGATGGGAATCTTCTGGAATATCGTGGTCGGCTGTGTCGGCTCTATCGTCGGGAACGCCCTGGCTGGGCCGCTTCTCGGCATTCAATCGACCGTCCAGGCTTTCTCGCTCACGGGCCTGATCGTCGCCTTCGTGGGGGCAGTAGTGCTGCTAGCGATCGTAAATCTGATCCAGCGCGGGCGTATGCGCTGAACGAGTTTTGAAGCGGCGGATAAGACACAATGCGATTGTGTTTTGCCGCCGCTTCCATTTCCGCGTATCTTGAGAATTCTGTTTCGGGTCCGATCTATAGCTTGGCACGTAGGCCTCGGGACTTTGGTGTGTCTTCGGCAGAGCGTGCATTGTCACTATGGCGCAGGGCGCCTATGGACTGCGTGAAAAGCCGCCGGCCGTGCGCCGGCTGGCCTTGTGTAACAACACACCGGTCAGCGGGCCGGCTTGTCGGGGCTTTGTGTCAGAATGAATTACGAGACGACCGTCGACACCGGCCAGGAGCCGTTCCTTGACGGCGATGATCCGTTAGGCGATCCGGACGAGGCGCGCGCAAAACAGCGCAAGCGGCGCTTGTTGGTGATCGCAGCTGTCGCGCTGCTCGTGCTCATTGTCGTGGCGATGATGTCAAAGGGCGGCGAAGAGGCGCAATTCGCGCCGGGCGCGGGGCAGGCACCTACCGTTACCGTCAGTGTACCCGGCACAACCACCGTGCAGGGCGAAATCCAGGCTACCGGCACTCTTGCGGCGCGGCGCGAAATGCCCGTGGGCGTTGTGGGCGAAGGCGGGCGAGTCGTTTCCGTGCCGGTCGAGGCGGGGCAGTGGGTCCGCAGGGGCCAGGTTCTCGCAGTGATCGACCGTTCGGTCCAATCCCAGCAGGCAGTCAGCAGCGCGGCGCAAGTCGAAGTGGCTAAGGCCGATGCCGAGTTGGCAGAGGCCAATCTCGCGCGCGCCTTGAAGCTGGTGGACCGCGGTTTCATTTCGACTGCGGATGTCGATCGGCTGACGGCAACGCGTGATGCCGCCGTCGCCCGCGTAAAGGTCGCGGAAGCGCAATATCGCGAATTGCTGGCCCGCAATGCGCGGCTGAATATCGTCGCGCCGGAAGCAGGCTTGCTGCTGGAGCGCAATGTCGAACCGGGGCAGGTCGTCAGCCCCGGATCGGGCGCATTGTTCAGCATTGCCAAGGGCGGCGAGATGGAATTGCTGGCCGAACTGGGCGAAAGCGATCTCGCGGCCATTTCCGTGGGTGTTCCCGCCAAGGTCGTGCCCGCCGGCACCGACAAGACGTTCACCGGCGAAGTCTGGCAGATTGCACCTGTCATTTCCGAACAGAACCGCCAGGGCGTCGCGCGTGTTGCCTTGTCTTACGCGCCCGAATTGCGGCCGGGCGGATTTGCGACTGCGACCGTTATCAGCGGGACCGTGGTCGCCCCCATGCTGCCGGAATCGGCAATTCTTTCGGACGACAAGGGCAGTTACGTCTTTGTTGTCGGTGAAGACAACAAGGCTGAGCGGCGCGATGTCCAAACCGGACTCATTACCGACAATGGAATTGCAGTCACAAGCGGGCTGAGCGGCAACGAACGGGTCGTGATGCGGGCGGGCGGCTTCCTGACAGAAGGTGAAACGATCAATCCGGTCGATGAAGGCGCGCAAGCGCAGCAACCTGCGGAAACGCAGGACAGCTGAGCCGGAACCGCAATGAGCCTTCGAAATATCTCTGCATGGTCGATCCGCAATCCGATCGTCCCGATCATTGCGTTTGTCGGCCTGCTGCTGGCCGGCCTGACCAGCTTTGCGCAAATGGAAGTGCAGAACGATCCGGATATCGAATTTCCGCTGGTCGTCGTGACGATCACGCAACCTGGCGCGGCCCCGACTGAGATCGAAAACCAGATAACGCAGCGGGTCGAAGCTGCCGTCAACACCGTAAACGGCGTGCGCACGATCAGTTCCACTGCAGAGGAAGGCCGCAGCCGCACCCAGATCGAATTCGATATCGGTTCGGACATCAACCAGGCCGTCAACGAAGTGAAGAACCAGGTCGATCAGGTCCGCAGCGAGCTGCCGGACGGGATTCTGGAACCGCAGGTCTTCAAGCTGGAAACCAGTTCCGATGCGCTCGTCTATTTCGGCGTGTCTGCGGAAGACATGACGCTGGAGGAGCTGTCCTGGTTCGTTGACGATACGGTGGCCAAGCGGCTGCTGACGGTGCCCGGCCTGGCGGAGGTCGAACGCGGCGGCGGTGTGGACCGCGAAATTCTCGTGATCCTGGACCCGGCAAAGATGCAATCGCTGGGCGTCACGGCCAGTCAGGTCAATCAGACCCTGCGGGCGCTCAATGTGAATGCGGCGGGCGGCGAGGCGGAGATCGCGGGCTCGCGCCAGTCCGTGCGCGTTCTCGGGAATGCACAGAGTGCCTTCGATCTTTCGCAGACCCAGGTCTCGCTGGGCAGCGGCCGGTCGGTCAAACTTTCCGATTTTGCCGAGGTGAAGGATGCCTATGGCGAGCTGCGCAGCAAGGCCAAGATCGATGGCAAGCAGGTGGTGGTGTTCTCGATCACCAGGGCGCGCGGCGCATCGGATGTGAGCGTTTATGACGCGGCAGCGAATGTACTGAAACAGATCGAGCAGGACAATGTCGGCGTTCGCTTCACGCGGCTCTATACCTCGGTCGACTACACCAAGGCCCAGTATGAAAGCTCGATCGCGGCAATGGTGGAAGGCGCCGTCCTGGCGGTCATCGTGGTGTTCTTCTTCCTGCGCGATTGGCGCGCAACGATCATTGCGGCCCTGGCGATTCCGCTATCGGCGATTCCGACCTTCTGGTTCATGGATCTGCTCGGCTTCACGCTCAACCAGATGTCACTGCTGGCGCTTGGCCTGGTGGCCGGTGTCCTCGTGGATGACGCGATCGTGGAGATCGAGAATATCGTCAGACATATGCGGATGGGCAAGAGCGCCTATCAGGCTTCGATCGACGCTGCGGACGAGATCGGCCTGGCGGTTGTCGCAACCACCTTCTCGATCGTCGCGGTGTTCTTCCCGGTGGCCTTGATGCCCGGCGTTCCGGGGCAGTTCTTCAAGAATTTCGGCCTCACGGTTGTCGCGTCCGTGTTGATGAGCCTTGCCGTGGCGCGTTTGATCACGCCGATGATCGCGGCCTATTTCTTGAAGGCGAAGGGGCAGGCAGAGCATGGCTCCGGCCCCTGGATGGATCGCTATCTCAGGGTGCTGCACTGGTCGGTCGATCAGACTGAAGCGAACGCTATCCGCTCGCGCCTGCAAACGGTGCCGGCCAGCCCCGTTTCGGTCCTGCTGTCGATTCTCTTCCTCATCGTGACGGCGGCAGCCTTCCTTTTTGCACTGTCCCTCGCTGCGCAGACGCTCTCGCCCATCGTCTCGGCTCTCGGTCTGCCGAGATTCGTGGCATTCTTCCTGGTCCCCGTTCTGGCCGTGGCGGTGATCGTGGCAGCCGCTTTCTTCACCTATCTCGTGGGCAGGTTGGCAACCATGCTGATCCGCGCACTTGGCAGCCACAACGCGCAGTATCACGACTATTTCCTGGGGCGGCTGCGCGCCCGCGGGCGCGACCATCGCATCTGGATGCTGGGTGTCGGATTTCTGGCCCTGCTGGCAACCGCCGGCCTGCTTATGTCCATCCCCGCACAGTTCTTCCCCAATGCGGATAGCGATTTCAGCCGGATGCGTCTGAACATGGTTCCCGGCACGACGATGGAGCAGACGGAGCGGATCACGAGCCGCGTGGCCGAGCGCCTGCGTGAAGAACCCGAAGTCGAAATGGCGCTTGAGCGGGTTTTCGAAGGCAGCGGGTTCATCATGATCACGCTCAAGCCCGATCGCGAGCGGACCAGCGTGGAATTCGAGCGGCAGATGACGCCGATCCTGCAGCAGATCCCCGATGTGCGGATCAACTTCCTGTCCAATCAGGGCGGGCCAGGCGGTAGCGGGCGTCCGATTTCCATCATGCTGTCCGGGTCCGATCCTAATCGGCTCGGAGAAGCGGCGACCGAGCTGGTAGAGGAGATGAAAGGCGTCGAAGGGGCGGTCGGTCCTCGGATCGAGGCCGATCTGCGCAGGCCCGAGATCATCGTTACACCGCGTCTGGATCTTGCCTCCAGCCTGGGCGTTTCAACCGCCGCTCTCAGTCAGGCGATCCGTATCGCCACGCTTGGCGATATCGATCAGAATGCGGCCAAATTCTCCCTGTCGGATCGTCAGGTTCCGATCAGGGTCCGGCTGTCGGAGGAATCCCGGCGCGACATTTCCGTCATTCGCAATATGCCCGTGCCGACCGCCACAGGGGGATCCGTCCCGCTTTCGCGGGTTGCCGACATCACATTCGGTTCGGGGCCGACGACGATCGAGCGCTACAATCAGCAGCGCAGGGTCTTCGTCACGGCCGATCTCGCCCCCAATGTGCAAAAGGGCGACGTGATGCAGCGGATCAATGCCTTGCCGATCATGAACAATCTTCCGCGCGGCATTTCCAACGAGCCGTTCGGTGAAGATCTGTGGCAGGCCGAATTGATGGGCTATTTCCAGGTCGCGCTGATTACGGGCGTCTTGCTCGTCTTCTCCGTGCTGGTGCTGCTCTATCGCCGGCTGGTCTCGCCGCTGGTCAATATGAGCTCGCTGTTCCTGGCGCCCCTGGGCGGTTTCATCGCGCTGTTCGTTTTGGGGCAGCCGCTTTCCCTGCCGGTCTTTATCGGCGTGCTGATGCTGTTCGGCATCGTTGCCAAGAACTCGATCCTGCTTGTCGATTTCGCGCTGGAAGAGATGGCGCAGGGCAAGAGCAAGTTCGATGCGATTATCGAAGCGGGCCACAAGCGTGCCCAGCCGATCGTCATGACCACCTTCGCGATGACGGCGGGGATGGTGCCTACGGCGCTTTCGCTCGCAGGCGATTCGGCCTGGCGTGCGCCGATGGGCACTGTGGTGATTGGCGGCCTGATCCTTTCCACCGTGCTGACCCTGCTGATCGTTCCGGCGGGCTTCAGCCTGGCCGATGGGCTTGAAAAGCGTGTCGGGCCGTGGCTGCGCGACCGGTTCCTGACCTACAGGCCGGGCGACGAACACAGCCGAGCGGGGAGGCCGGAGGCCCACCCAGCCGAATGACGGGCCCTGCGCCTTCCGAAATTGGCGCTGTGACCACAGACCGTGCGCGGACCATGCGGCTGTTCGCCACCGGCTTGCTGGTGGCGATGGCGGCCTTGTTCATCACGGCGCTTCAATTCGAACACGTGCATCCGGCATGGGGCTATGCGCTGGCATTTTCCGAAGCCGCGATGGTGGGCGGGCTGGCGGACTGGTTTGCAGTCACCGCGCTCTTTCGCCGCCCGCTGGGCCTGCCGATCCCGCACACGGCGATCATTCCGGAAAACAAGGATCGTATCGCCGATACGATGGCGGGTTTCCTGCGCAGCAATTTCCTGACGCCGGCAGTCGTGGCGCGGCGCATGCGCGGGATGAATTTGGCGCAGGCTGCGGGCAATTTCCTGTCCGAGCCGGTGGGCGGCAGTGAATCGCGCATCCGGGCCGGCGCCGCCGAGCTGTTCGCCCAGATCCTAGAATCGCTCGATCCGGAACGGCTGGGCGGCCAGGTAAAGGCCGGCCTCAAGAGCCAGCTCGGCAAGCTTCACGTCGCGCCTCTGCTCGGCCAGATGCTGCAGGCCGCCATCGCCGACAAGCGCCATATCCCCTTGCTCGAGAACTTGCTGCGCTGGGCGGGGCTAACGCTGGAGGCGAATGAGGATCTGGTGCGCGACATGGTTCATCGCCGGGCCAATGCGCTGCTGCGCCTCACGGGGCTGGACGAAAGGCTCGCCAATTCGGTGCTCGACGGCCTCTACAAGCTGATTGCCGAATGCATCGTCGATCCAGACCATCCCCTGCGCAAGAAGGTCGAGGAAGGGCTGGAACAGCTTGCGCATGATCTGGCCCATGATCCTGCGATGCAGGCCAAGGTCGAAAACATGAAGCAGGAACTGCTCGACAATCCTGCCCTGGGGCAGTGGTGGGAAGGCGTGTGGGAACGGATTCGCCAGGCGCTGATCGATCATGCCCGCAATCCGGATGCGGCGCTGGCCGGCCAGCTGGGCAGCGCGCTATCGGAACTGGGCAAGGCGCTGCGCGAGGATGCAACGCTGCAACGGCAGATCAACAGCTTTGCACGGCGCACCGCGGTGGGCGTCGCAACGCGCTATGGCGGCCAGATCGTCCAGCTGGTGTCCGAAACGGTCAAGCGCTGGGATGCGCGCACGGTGACCGGCAGGATCGAAAAGGCCGTGGGCCGCGATCTCCAGTTCATTCGCGTCAATGGCACGCTGGTGGGCGGGCTGGTCGGGGTAACGATCCATTTCATCGTCACCCAGTTCTAGCCACCAGCTTTACTTCGCCAGCTGCGGGATGCCTGCCAGGCCGGCGCTCAGAGCTTCTCGGTCAGCTCCGGCACGATTTCGAACAGGTCGCCGACAATGCCTAGGTCGGCAACGCCGAAGATCGGCGCGTCTTCATCCTTGTTGATCGCCACGATCGTCTTGGAATCCTTCATCCCCGCCAGATGCTGGATCGCGCCGGAAATACCGATTGCGACATACAGTTCCGGTGCCACGATCTTGCCCGTCTGCCCGACCTGATAATCGTTGGGCACGAAGCCGGCATCCACTGCGGCGCGGCTCGCGCCGATGGCGGCGCCCAGCTTGTCGGCCAGCGGCGTGATCAGCTTTTCGAAGGTCTCGCCGTCTTTCAGCGCGCGGCCGCCCGAAACGACGACTTTCGCGCTGGTCAGTTCCGGCCGGTCGCTTTCGGCGACTTCGGCCCCTGAGAAACTGGAAAGGCCGGCATCGCCGGGCCCGGATACGTCTTCGATCGCGGCCGAGCCGCCGGTGGCGGAGGCCTTTTCGAAAGCCGTGCCGCGCGCCGTGATGACCAGCTTGGCATCGCTGCTTTCCACCGTGGCAATCGCGTTGCCGGCATAGATCGGCCGGGTGAAGCTCTTGGGCCCTTCGACGGAGAGAATGTCGGAGATCTGCATCACGTCCAGCAGCGCGGCGGCGCGCGGGGCGATATTCTTGCCGGTGGTGGTGGCGGGGGCGACGAAGGCATCGAACCCGCCCATCAGATCGGCGATCAGCGGCGCGACATTTTCCGCCAGGCCGTGCGCATAGGCCGGATCGTCGGCCTTGAGCACCTTGGCAACGCCTTCCACCTGCGCGGCGGCTTCGGCCACGGCGCCGCAATCGCTGCCTGCCACCAGCACGGTGACTTCGCCTAATTGCGCGGCGGCGGTAACGGCCGCCAGCGTGGCGTCCTTCAGTTCCTGATTGTCATGTTCGGCCCAGACGAGAACGCTCATGCCGTTACTCCCAATTCCTTGATCTTGGCTGCCAGCTCGTCGACCGAGTCGACCTTGATGCCGGCCTGGCGGACCGGAGGTTCACCCACATGCGTGGTGGTCAGGCGCGGCGCGGGATCCACGCCGTAGTCGGCCGGGCTCTTGGTGGTGAGCGGCTTGCTCTTCGCCTTCATGATATTGGGCAGGGAGGCATAGCGCGGCTCGTTGAGCCTGAGGTCTGTCGTCACCACGGCCGGCAAGGTCAGCTTCACCGTTTCCAGCCCGCCATCGACTTCGCGCGTCACGCTGACGCTGCCTTCTTCAAGTTCGACCTTGCTGGCAAAGGTGCCTTGCGCCCAGCCGAGCAATGCCGCGAGCATCTGCCCCGTCTGGTTGCAATCGTCGTCGATCGCCTGTTTGCCCATCACGATCAGGCCGGGCTGCACTTCATCGGCAATCGCTTTCAGGATCTTGGCGACGGCCAGCGGTTCCACCGCTTCATCGCTTTCCACCAGGATCGCGCTGTCGGCGCCCATGGCCAGGGCGGTGCGCAGCGTCTCCTGCGCCTTGGCCGGGCCGATCGAAACCGCGACCACTTCTTCGGCCTGGCCGGCTTCCTTCAGCCGCATCGCCTCTTCCACGGCGATTTCGTCGAAGGGGTTCATGCTCATCTTCACATTGGCAAGGTCGACGCCCGATCCGTCCGCCTTTACCCGCGGCTTCACATTGTAGTCGAGCACCCGCTTCACGGGGACGAGTATCTTCATCTCTTCAGCATCCTTCGCCTGGCCGGACAGATACGGCCTCTGCTTCAGTCCTATCGGAACCAGCAATCGCGCTCCGTACAGGTGAGGTCAAGCCCTGCCACGGCATGTATGAGCGCCACCGGCATTGAACAATATATACTGCGTTATGTGGCATGTTATGCCGACATGCCCTGTGCGGCGGCGAAGGAGAAATCGATGTATCGCTGGCTCTGGATGGCAGGTTTCGGGCTGCTGCTGGCGGCATCGGCGCCCCCGGCCGCCGCGCATGAGCAGGCGGAAGCCGAATCTTGCGAAGGCACCACCACGCTGGAAATCAATGCATGCTTTGCGGCCAGGCTGGAGCGGGCGGAAGAGCGGATGAACCGCTATCTCCAGGCCGCGCTGCAGAACAATGCCGGCGCGCCTTCCGTGGCGGCGGCGATCGAGGCGTCCCAGCAGGCGTTCCTTGCCTATCGCAATGCGGAATGCGGCGCCGTCTATGAAGACTGGAAAGACGGCACGATCCGCACCGTCATGGCGCTGTCTTGCCAGATCGAGCTGACAGACAGGCGCACGCGCACCATCTGGCGAAACTGGCTGACCTATATGGACAGCACCCCGCCACTGCTGCCGGAGCCCGATCCGGCCGAGTAACCGCCACTATCCTGCTGGGCGGCTCCGGCGCGGCCTAGGCTGCCTGCTTCACTTCGAAGACGATCTTCTTGGCGGCATCGCCCAGATCGTCGGCGGAAACGATCGGCAGGCCCGAATTGTCCAGGATGTCCTTGCCCTTCTGCACATTGGTGCCTTCCAGCCGGACGACCAGCGGGACCGAGAGATCGACTTCCTTGGCCGCGGCCACGATGCCTTCCGCAATCGTGTCACAGCGCATGATCCCGCCGAAGATATTGACCAGAATGCCCTTCACGGCCGGATCGGACAGGATGATTTTGAACGCCGCCGTGACCTTTTCGGTGCTCGCGCCGCCGCCCACATCCAGGAAGTTCGCCGGGAAGGCGCCGTTGAGCTTGATGATATCCATCGTCGCCATGGCCAGGCCCGCGCCGTTGACCATGCAGCCGATATTCCCGTCCAGCTTGATATAGGCCAGATCGTATTTGCTGGCTTCGACCTCCATCGGATCTTCTTCGGTCTCGTCGCGCATCGCCTCAACCTCTGGGTGGCGATAGAGCGCGTTCGAATCGAAGCTCATCTTGGTGTCCAGCACCAGCAGATCGCCATCCTTGGTTTCGACCAGCGGATTGATCTCCAGCATCGAGCAATCCAGGCTCATGAACGCGGTATAGAGCTGCTTGGCCAGCTTTTGCGCCTGCTTGTTGGTGTCGCCCGTCAGCTTCAGGGCGAAGGCCACTGCGCGCCCGTGATGCGGCATGAAGCCCGTCGCCGGATCGATCGTGATCGTGGTGATCTTTTCCGGCGTATCATGCGCAACCGCCTCGATATCCATGCCGCCTTCGGTGGATACGATCATGGCGACCCGGCCGGTGCCGCGGTCCACCAGCATGGAAAGGTAATATTCCGAAGCGATATCGACGCCGTCGGTGACATAGAGGCGATTGACCTGCTTGCCCGCTTCGCCGGTCTGCACCGTCACCAGCGTATTGCCGAGCATTTCCTTCGCGCTCGCTTCGACTTCCTCGATGCTCTTGGCCAGCCGCACGCCGCCGCCCGCATCGCTGCCCAGTTCCTTGAACTTGCCCTTGCCGCGGCCACCGGCATGGATCTGCGCCTTCACGACATAAAGCGGGCCGGGCAGCTGCTTGGCGCCGTTCACGGCTTCCTCGACGGAGAGCGCGGAATGGCCGGCGGGAATCCCGATACCGTATTTCGCGAGCAGTTCCTTGGCCTGATATTCGTGAATGTTCATGTCGGGCAAAACCTTTCGGGAATTGGGGCTGCGTACGCGTGTTCGCATAAGCACAATAGACTTGGCTTGAAAAGTGCCGGCTCCCGGGCCAACTGCTCGAAACCGATGATTGACCGCCAACGCCTTGAAGAGATCGTCCGCGAAGGCGGGCGGATGGCTATGGGCAGATGGCCGGGCGGCGGGCACGTTCTGGAAAGCTGGGACAAGGAACCGGGAAGCCCGGTTTCCGCAGCCGATATCGAAGTGGACAATTTTCTGCGGCGGGAGCTGTGCGATCTGCTGCCTTCGGCCGGCTGGCTTTCCGAAGAGACGGTCGATCACCCCGAAAGGCTGGGGCGGGGCCTGTGCTGGCTGGTCGATCCGATCGACGGCACGCGCGATTTCATTCGCGGGCGCACCGGCTGGTCCATCTCGGTCGCGCTGGTCAGTGCCGCCCGCCCGCTGATCGGGATGCTGTCCGCTCCGGCGCGGGGCGAAGAATGGTTCGGCATTGCCGGGCAGGGATCATGGCGCAATGGCAAGCGGCTGCAGGCGAGCCAGCGCCAGGAATTTTCCGGCGCCCGGGTGCCGGCGGATTCGCTCCCCCGGGAAGACAGCGATCTGGTGACGGTCGACAAGCCGAATTCGATTGCGCTCAGGATCGCGATGGTCGCCGCTGGGGAGGCCGATCTGGTCGCCACTTTGCGCTGGGGTTTCGAGTGGGACATTGCCGCCGCCACGCTGATTGCGCGCGAAGCGGGGGCGGGCGTGTCCGACGCATTCGGCGCCCCGCTGGTCTACAACAAGCGCGATCCGCGCGCTTTCGGACTGCTGGTCAGCGCGCCGGCCATTCACCGTGCGGCGGTGGAACGGCTGGCAGAGCGGGCCGAGGCGCTTGCCGGGCCGCGAAGGGGCGCCTGACAGGCCTGACGGTTTGGCTGAAGGCAGATTACGTGGGGATTGGGCATGGGCAGGCATGCCCGCCATCTGGTGGAGCTGGATCATCGTTCGCGCTTTCGAAAGGGGGGCGGGGCTCCACGTCTTGGGGCTGCCCGCGGGGGAATCGCATCATCGCGATCTTTGGTTTGTCTAACCAATCAGCGTTACGGTGTCAAGCAAATATTTCCAAATAGGTTATTTGGTAGGGCGGTCCCAGCCTCCCCATTCCGCGCCGGGAAGGGGAAGGCTGGCCTATATCGCCCGCTTCAGGCCGGGATTAGTATCCCTGTGCTTCCTGCACTTCTTCCTGGCTGATCGGGGTGATCTTGATTTCCACGCGGCGGTTGCGTGCGCGCCCTTCAGGCGTGGAATTGTCGGCCACCGGATATTGTTCGCCATAGCCGATCGTCTCGACCCGGGCGCTGGAGACGCCGCGCATGATCAGATAATTGCCCACGGCGTCGGCCCGGCGCTTGGAAAGCTCCAGATTGTACTGGTCGGAACCGGTCGAATCGGTGTGGCCCATCACGTCGATCAGGCTGTCCGGATACTGCGTCAGCGAATTGGCGATCTGGTCCAGCGTGCCCTGGAAGGTGGGGCTGATCGTGCTGGAATCGACGGCAAAGGTCACGCCGTCGGGCAGATTGACCAGAATTGCCTCACCATCGGGGGTCTCGGTCACATCCACGCCGGAGCCGGCGGTCTGTTCCTTCAGTTCCTTGATCTGCTGATCCATCTTGTAGCCTACGACACCGCCGGCCACGCCGCCGATGCCCGCGCCCACGATACGCCCGGTCTTGCCGCCGATCAGTCCGCCCAGCAGATAGCCGGCCAGTGCGCCGCCGCCCGCGCCGATCACGGTGCGAGAAGCCTTCTGTTCGCCGGTATTCGGGTCGGTGACGCAAGCGGAAGTGGTTGCCAGCGCGATCGCGGCGAAGCTTCCGATAAACAGGCGGGATTTCTTCATGTTATGGCCATCCTCATTTCTTGGCTCTGCCAGGCATGGATGCCCGGCGTGCCCGGACTGCCCGCAGTGTGATTACTGCGCTCTGAACGGTTTGGCGCGCTGTGGGTTCCGAACAAGCGATCAACTCTTCCTCTTTCCCGTAGCGCAATGAATCTGCTAGCGATCCAAACGTGACACCCTTTCCATGGCCCGACCTCGTGATCATTGCGGGGCTGATCCTCCTCAACGGGATCTTCTCAATGTCCGAACTCGCGATCGTTTCGGCGCGGGCCGCGCGGCTGCGCGTTGCCGCCGAACGCGGGAGTTCAGCGGCGCAAGTCGCACTGCGGCTTGCCGCCGAACCGGGCAAGTTCCTCTCTACCGTGCAGATCGGCATCACGCTGATCGGCATCATCGCCGGCGCCTATTCCGGTGCCAGCCTGGGCGGCCCAGTGGGCGAACGGCTAGTGATTATGGGCATATCGGAGCAATACGCGCCCGAAATCGGCTTTGCCGTGGTGATCATCCTCACCACCTATTTCAGCCTGGTGATCGGCGAACTGGTGCCCAAGCAGCTGGCACTGCGCGCAGCCGTGCCGATTGCCCTGATCATGGCCCCGCCGATGGCGCTGCTGTCGAAATTCGCCGCGCCCTTCGTCTGGGTGCTCGACACGTCATCGGCCTTCGTCATGCGGATCGCCGGCATCCGCCATCGCGGCGAACACGGCCTGACTGCGGAAGAGCTGCAGATGATCTTTGCCGATGCGACGCGTTCGGGCGCGATCGAGGAGGATGAGCGCGCGATCATGTCCGGCATCATGAAGCTCGCCAGCCGCCCGGTGCGAGAGCTGATGACGCCGCGCACGGAACTGGACTGGATCGACGAATCCTCCGGGCCCGAAAGGATCGCCGAAGTTATCGCCGCTTCCGCCCATTCGCTTCTGCCGGTGGCCGACGGTTCGCCCGACAAGGTGGTGGGCGTGGTGAAAGTCCGCGAAGTCCAGACCCTGCTGCATGACGGCAATTGCCAGTCGCTGGCGCCGATCATGCACAAGGCGGAGGTCATCCCCGATCAGATCGATGCCATGGACGCCTTGCGGATCCTGCAGCAATCCGGCGTCGGCATGGCGATGGTCCATGACGAATACGGGCACCTGGAAGGCATCGTTACTCCGGCCGACGTGCTGGAGGCGCTGGTCGGCACTTTCGCCAGCCATCTGGATGAAGGCGAAGAACCCGACGTGGTCGAAAGAACCGACGGGTCGCTGCTGGTCTCAGGCTCCATGCCCGCGGATCAGCTGGCGGAACGGCTGGACATCGAACTGCCCGACAACCGGGAATTCGCGACGGCGGCAGGCTTTGCATTGTCGGTGCTCAAGCGCCTGCCGGTGGTCGGCGAAACCTTCGAAACGCAGGGCTGGGATTTCGAGGTTGTCGATATGGACGGCAGGCGGATCGACAAGCTGTTGGTTAGCGAAGCCGTGAATGACGACGAACAGCCCGAGACACAGGGGAAAATGTAGAACGCCCCACTTGCCGCAGGCGCGCGGCGGGAGCACCTATTGCATCGTCGCCGGAAGGTCCGGCGATGCGTGGGCGCCCGCCTGTTTGTGCGCCCGGACACCCGAACATGATGATTGTTCCGACCTATGTCGGCCCCAGCGATATCGAAGGGGTCGGTATTTTTGCGGCTGCACCGATCAAGAGCGGTACGGCAATTTGGACGCTCGCCGAAAAGTTCGATTTGTTGGTGAAGGAGAACGATCTCCCCACGCTAACCGAACTCCAGCGCGATTTCATCGAACGCTACGGCTATCCTCACATGACCCGGCCAGGGCTGATTGTTCTAGAATACGACAATGGCCGTTTCATGAATCACAGCGATCAGCCCAATACGGATTTCCGAAATCCGGATGTTGCCTGGGCTGTGCGCGATATTGCCGCTGGGGAGGAGCTCACCTGCAATTATGCGGAGTTCGATCCCAGCTTCACAATGTTGCCGGGGCGCCAATTCACCGCCCAGCGGGCAACCGATAATCCGGGCCTCGCTGCCGGGATGGCCGCATGACATTTCCGGCCAGGGCGTTCAGCCCTGGCCGGGAATCAGTGCCTGGGCTTCGCGTCCGTCGCCTTCCGGTGCCGACACGATCGTGCGGGTGATGGTACCCTTGTCCACCGTGTGGGTGTCCAGATCGCCAATGGCGGAGCGGATGCCCGGATCGGCGGTTCCCGCCCGTTCGAGCAGGCTGGTTTCGCTGCCGCTGCGCGCGGAAGGCCCGCCGAACATCGCATCCAGCGCCTGCTGGCCGGCGCTGTCGTCGGCCGGGCGCGGCGCGCCGGGCTGCGGAGGGACGAGATTGAAATCGGGCGGAACCACCAGCGGCGCCTGGCGCTGCACGGCGAATTCGTCCGGCCGCTCGCGGTTGAAGATTCCGCCGCCGCCGCAACCGGCAAGCATGGCCGCACCAGCGGCAAGCAGGATCGTGGTGGTGGATTTACGCATCAATGTGTCTCCGTGGCCGCATCGCCAGTCTTGGCGGCCTTGTCGTCTTTTGCATCGCCGCTCTCTTCGCCGTGCTTGTCGCGCAGGAAAAGCGAGCGGGCAAGGATAATCAGGACGCCGATCGTGATCGCCGCGTCCGCGATATTGAAGATCAGGAAGGGGCGAAAGGTCCCGATGTGGAAATCCGCATAATCGATGACATAGCCATAGACGCTGCGATCGCGGATATTGCCGGCCGCGCCGCCCAGGATCATCGCGAGCGCGGCAATGTCGATCAGCTTTTTCTCGCGCATCATCCAGATCAGCACGACCAGCGCGATCAGCCCGGTCACGCCCACCAGAATCCAGCGCATCTCCGCCGAAGTGGCCGTCAGCATACCCAGAGAGACGCCGTAATTCTGCGTCCAGGTCAGATCGAAGAAGGGCAGCAGGTCGATCTTGCCACCCGGCTGGTTGCGCAAGTCAAACGGCACCAGCATCAGCCATTTGACCCAGCGGTCGACGGCGAAGATCGCCGCGGCCAGCGACAGGCCGATCAGGCGGTTGCGCGAAACCGCGGTCATGCGGCGGCGTCCACTGCGCGCACGACCTCTTCGCAGCGCCCGCACAGCGCGCCGTCTTCCGCCACTTCGGGCAGGTGCCGCCAGCAGCGGCCGCATTTGTCTTCCGAGGTACGCATGACGCTCACTTCATCCACTTGGCCGGTCTTGACTGTCGAAACGATGAACAGCTCGGCCAGGAATGCCGGATCGCTGTAATCCGCCAGTTCGGGCCCGATCGCCGGGATCGATGCCACGGCTTCCAGGCTGGAGCGGATCGTCTTTTCGCGGCGCAGCGGTTCGATCGCTTCGTTCACGTCTTCGCGCAGATCGCGCAGATGCTGCCAGGTGACCATTTCCGCATGGGCTTCCGGCAGTTCGGGCCATTCCAGCAGATGGACGCTGCCGCCTTCGGGATAGCGCGTGCTCCACACTTCCTCCGCCGTGAACACCAGCACCGGCGCGGAATAGCGGATCAGTGCGTGGAACAGCGTGTCCAGAACGGTGCGATAGGCGCGCCGCTTCAGGCTATCCGGCGCATCGCAATAGAGGCAGTCCTTGCGGATATCGAAATAGAAGGCGGACAGGTCTTCATTGCAGAAGTCCGTCAGCGCACGGATATAGGCGTTGAAGTCGTAAGCCTCGATCGCGGCGCGCAGCGCATTGTCCAGATCGCGCAGCAGCGCGAGCATATAGCGCTCCAGCTCCGGCATCTCGTGTACGGCCTCGATCCGTTCGGCGGCTTCGTCGTAATCGCCCAGCGCGCCCAGCAGATAGCGGAAGGTGTTGCGCAATTTGCGGTACTGGTCGGAAGAGCCCTTCAGGATCTCGTCCCCGATCCGGTGATCTTCGGTGTAATCGACCGAAAGCGCCCACAGCCGCACGATATCGGCGCCGTATTGCTCCATCACTTTCAGCGGGCTGACCGTATTGCCCTTGGACTTGGCCATCTTCTCGCCCTTGGCATCCATGGTGAAACCATGGGTCAGCACGGCCTTGTAGGGCGCATGGCCGCGCGTGGCGCAGCTTTCCAGGAGAGAGGATTGGAACCAGCCGCGATGCTGGTCGCTGCCTTCCAGATAGAGGTCGGCAGGCGGGCCTTCATAACCTTCGGGCCGGGTCAGCTCCGGCCAGCGTCCGCTCTCCAGAACGAAGGCATGGGTGCAGCCCGAATCGAACCACACGTCCAGAATGTCCGTCACCCGCTCATAATCGGCGGCGCTGTAATCGTTGCCCAGCAGGGCCTGGGCGTTTTCCTCGTCCCAGGCATCCACCCCGCCATCGCGCACGGCGGCAATGATCCGCGCGTTCACTTGCGGGTCGCGCAAATATTCGCCGCTCTCGCGGTGGACGAACAAAGTGATCGGCACGCCCCAGGCGCGCTGGCGCGAGAGCACCCAGTCGGGCCGCCCTTCCACCATGCTGCCGATCCGGCGGCGGCCTTTTTCGGGCACGAAGCGGGTATCGGCAATCGCCTGCGTCGCCAGCTCGCGCAAGGTGCCCGTCATGCCCGATACTCCCAGCGCGACGGCGCCGCCCACACCGTTTGCGGCGGCGACGGGGTATTCCATCGTCGTCAGCGGCTTGTCCATCGGCACGAACCATTGCGGCGTGCAGCGGAAGATCACCTTGGCCTTGCTGCGCCAGCTATGTGGATAGCTGTGTTGATAATCGGTGGATGCGCTGAGCAAAGCTCCAGCGTCCCTGAGGTCTGAGCAAATCGGGCCGTCCGGCGCGTTGAACTTGGGATTGATCACGCTGGCGCTGCGCTCGTCCGTGCGCGGCAGCCACAGCCAGTCCTCGCGGTAGCGGCCATCGCCTTCCACCACGAATTTGGGCGAGATGCCATGCGCCTTACACAGATCAAAATCGTCCTCGCCGTGGTCGGGCGCCATATGGACCAGCCCGGTGCCGCTTTCGGTGGTGACGAAGTCACCCGGCAGGAAGGGGCGCGGCTCGGCATAGAAGCCGCCCAGATCGTGCATCGGATGCTGGGCCACGGTTCCGGCGAGTTCGGAGCCTTTGATAATCTGGCCTTTTTCGAAGATCAGAGTGCCGCCAGATTTGAAGTTGCTTTGAAAGCGTTCTTGTACCGTTTCGACAAGCGAAGACGCGACGAGTATAGCCTTGCCATGGAAGCGAGCGAATAGGTCGTCGACTCCAGGTTCATCACTGCCAACACCTGTTACAGTGCAAAGCTGGTACTCGACATCCGTCCCATAGGCGATCGCCTGGTTCATCGGGATCGTCCAGGGCGTTGTGGTCCAGATCACGGCATGCGCGCCGATCAGTTCTTCGATCGGTGATTCCGTAATCCGGAAGGCCACATCGATCTGGGTCGAGGTGATATCCTCATATTCCACTTCGGCTTCTGCCAGAGCGGTCTTTTCCACCGGGCTCCACATCACCGGCTTGGCCCCGCGATAGATCTGGCCCGCTTCGGCGAATTTCAGCAGTTCCGAAACGATCGTCGCCTCGGCTTCGAAATCCATGGTGAGATAGGGATTGTCCCAATCGCCGTTCACGCCCAGCCGTTTCAGCTGCTCGCGCTGCACATCCACCCAGTGCTGCGCATAGGCGCGGCATTCGGCGCGGAATTCCTTGGCCGGAACCTCATCCTTGTTGAGCTTCTTCTTGCGGTAGTTTTCTTCCACCTTCCATTCGATCGGCAGGCCGTGGCAGTCCCAGCCGGGAACGTAAGGCGCATCCTTGCCCAACAGGCTCTGCGTGCGCACCACCATGTCCTTCAGGATGTGGTTCAGCGCATGGCCGATATGCATGTCGCCATTCGCATAGGGCGGGCCGTCATGCAGGATGAATTTCTCGCGCCCGGCGCGCGCCTCG
>JAUIFP010000025.1 GCA_030430365.1 Alphaproteobacteria bacterium
TGGCGGTGGTCAAAGGCAACCGTATTGAAGAGTTCGATTTTGAATCTGCCGAACACAAGCAGATCAAAGGTAATATCTATCTAGCCAAGGTTACTCGCGTAGAGCCGTCGCTTCAGGCGGCCTTCGTAGATTTCGGCGGCAATCGGCACGGTTTCCTGGCCTTTAGTGAAATCCACCCGGATTATTACCAGATCCCGAAGGAAGACCGCGAGGCGCTGTTGGCCGAAGAGGCTGCCGCGGCCGAGGAAGAGGCAGCGCTGCGCGCCGAAGAGGACGACGACGAAGACGATCGCCCCGATGAGGACGAAGGCTCCGAAGCGTTCGCGGACGAAATGGCCGGCGACGGCGTGGAAGAGATCGACACTTCGGAAAAGGACGATGTCGCAACGATCGACGGCGGCGCCATCGAAAGCGGCGACGATTCTTCGGACGACGACGATGACGGCGACCAGTCCGATGATGGTCAGGACGAAGAAACGTCCGAAGATGACGATGATGGCGGCCGCTCGCGCCGTGGCCGCGGACGCGGACGCCGCCAGGGCCGCGCACGGACCAAGAAGGTGGACGAAGTACGCGCCCGCCGCATGGCGCTGCGCCGCCGCTACAAGATTCAGGACGTCATCCATCGCCGCCAGGTTCTGCTGGTGCAGGTGGTCAAGGAAGAACGCGGCAATAAGGGCGCCGCGCTGACGACCTATCTCAGCCTGGCCGGCCGCTATTGCGTGCTGATGCCCAATTCGACGCATGGCGGCGGGATCTCCCGCAAGATTTCCAACGCATCGGACCGCAAGCGGCTGAAGCAGATCGTTTCCGAAATGAAGCTGCCCAAGACGATGGGCTGCATCGTGCGGACTGCCGGGCTCCAGCGCACCAAGACCGAGATCAAGCGCGATTTCGATTATCTCGCGCGCCTGTGGGACGAAATCCGCGAAAACACGCTGGGATCGACAGCGCCCACGCTGGTCCATTCCGACAGCGATTTGATCAAGCGGGCAATCCGCGACATCTACAACCGCGATATCGAGGAAGTGATCGTGGAAGGCGAAGTCGGCTTCAAGGCCGCGCGCCAGTTCATGAAGCTGCTGATGCCCAGCCATGCACGGCGGGTGAAGGCCTATTCCGATCCGGTTCCGCTGTTCCAGCGCTATGGCGCGGAAGATCAGCTTTCGGCGATGTACGATCCGGTCGTGCAGCTCAAATCGGGCGGTTATCTGGTGATCAACCCAACCGAGGCGCTGGTCTCCATCGACATCAACTCGGGCCGCTCCACCAAGGAGCACGGGATCGAGCAGACCGCGCTCGCCACCAATCAGGAGGCCGCGCGCGAAATCGCCCGCCAGCTGCGCCTGCGCGACATGGCCGGCCTGGTGGTGATCGACTTCATCGACATGGAGCACAACTCCAACGTCCGGAAGATCGAACGGGCCATGAAGGATGCCCTGAAGAACGACCGCGCACGTATCCAGGTTGGCAGGATTTCCAGCTTCGGGCTGATGGAAATGAGCCGCCAGCGCCTGCGCACCGGCGTGCTGGAAGCCACGACACGCTCCTGCCCGCATTGCGACGGCACGGGCCTGGTCCGCACCGCTTCCAGCGCCGGGCTGACCGCGCTGCGCGTGATCGAAGACGAGGCTGCCAAGGGCAAAGGCACGCTGATCACGCTCTATGCCAGCACAGAAGCGGCGGTCTATCTGCTGAACGCCAAGCGCAATGACCTGCTCGAGATCGAGCAGCGTTATGGCGTGACGGTACAGATCGTGCCGGAAGGCGAGGATGAAGGCGCCAAGATGCGGGTGACGAGCGGCGGGCCGCGCCCCTCATCGACGCCGAAATTCGATCCGATCGTCGATGAAGACGAGGATGAAGATGAAACGGAAGCCTTCTCCGGCGACGAGGAAGACGAAGACGGCGAGCCGCGCAAGAAGCGCCGCCGCCGGCGCCGTGGAGGCCGCGGCCGCAAGCGCCGCGATGGCGAAGGCGCAGAATCCGAAGATTCCGATTCTTCCGACGAAGAAGGCTCCGATCAGCAGGCATCCGGTGCCGATTCAGACGACGGGTCCGACGATGACGATGGCGAACCGCGCAAGAAGCGCCGCCGCCGGGGTGGACGGCGCCGCAAACGGCGTGACGACGGCGAGAACGCCGCATCGCAAGGCGATGAGGACAGCGGCGAAACCGGCGAAACGGGTGACGATTCTTCTGAGCCTGCCGCTGAGGAAAGCCCGGTAGAGGCGCAAGACGCTGAACAAACCGCCGAAGTTGCCGAGGCACCGCAGGCCGAAGCGGAACCGGAAGCCGAAGAAAAGCCCAAGCCGAAGCGCCGCACGCGCAAGAAGCCCGCGGCAAAGGCCGATGCGGACTCCGAAACGCAAGCTGAAGAGGCTCAGGCCGAAGCGGGCGCCGCAGAAGCGGAAGCCGAGGAAAAGCCCAAGCCGAAGCGCCGCACGCGCAAGAAGGCCGATACCGAGGCAGCGGCCGAGGAAGCCAAGCCGGAAGCCGAAACGGCCGATGGCGCAGCCGAAGAGGCTGAGCCGGCTCCCAAGCCCAAGCGCACCAGGCGCAAGAAGGCGGAAACCGCCGAAGAGAAGCCTGCCGAACCCGCCAAGGAAGAGGCGAGCGACGCAACCGAGGAAAGCAATAGCGATTCATCGGAGCCTGTCGTCACGGTCGTTTCGGGCGATGAGGAAGCACCGGCAGGCGAACCCCGCCGAGGCTGGTGGCAGCGCACTTTTGGCGAATAATCCGGGCGGTAGATAAACCGAACAGGGCCGGCGGCGTTCGGGCGAACTGCGAAAGTTCCGCCTTCGCCGCCGGTCAGCCCGGTCGGCGCACTATGAACCGGCTTTGGTGCCTACGCCCCATTCCATGAAACCGGCCCAGCGGGGCATCTTGTCCATATATTTGTTGGACGAGCTCTCGATAGCAAAGCCGTGCGCGCCGACGGCGGGGGCGACTTCGCGCGTGAGGTGGCAATTGCCCATCAGGCGCTTCCACACCGGCTCGACCCGCCGCTGCCATTTGGCCGGGCCGGGATCCGGCGCCTTGCCATGTTCCAGAAACAGCAGCTTGCCGCCCGGCTTCAGAATACGCCGCATTTCCTTCAAGACCTGCGCCTGATCGTCCACCGAGCAAAGCGTATAGGTGCAAACGACAGTGTCGAAACTGTCATTATCGAAGGGGATATTCTCGCCAACGCCCTGGCGGATATCGGCTTCCCAGCCTTTCTCCCGCGCTGCCGCATTCGCATATTCCAGCAGCTTGCCGCCCGGATCGATCCCGGCAAAGGACGTGACTTTCTGCGGATCGTAGAATTGCTGGTTCAGGCCGCCGCCCACGCCCAGTTCGAACACCTTGCCCTGGGCCAGCGGAACGATACCGCCCCTCAGCTCGGTGATATTGTCACTGCCGCAGGCCATCTTGATGAACGGCGGAAGGATCGTCTCTTCATACCAGGACTTGATACCCATCAGGCGGTTCCCCCAATATTGCCCGGTCAGCATACGCCGATTGCGCGCAAAGGGAATGCCCGCGCACCAAACATCCGCGCAGCTGCCGGTAAGGAATTTCCGAATGTCAGCCGCCCTGCCCTTGCCCCGCACTGCACAATCGCTAGAGAGAAGCTGAAAAGGCAGGACTGGCAGCTATGGCAACCTTCACGCTCCCGAAAAACAGCAAGATCACCGGCAAGGGCCAGGTGCATGCCGCCCAAGGCGCGGCCAAGGCCAAGCGGTTCAAGGTCTATCGCTACGATCCGGAAAGCGGCGAGAACCCGCGTTACGACATTTTCGAGATCGATCTGGACGATTGCGGGCCGATGGTGCTGGACGCGCTGATCAAGATGAAGAACGAGGTCGATCCGACGCTCACCTTCCGCCGCTCCTGCCGTGAAGGCATTTGCGGTTCCTGCGCGATGAACATGAACGGCAAGAACGGCCTGGCCTGCACCACCGCGATCGAGGATCTGGGCGGGGATATCCGCATCACACCGCTGCCGCATATGGAAGTGGTGAAGGATCTGGTGCCCGATTTCACGCATTTCTATGCGCAATACGCCTCTATCCGCCCCTGGCTGCAGACCGTCAGCCCCACCCCTTCGGGCAAGGAGCGGCTGCAGAGCCCCGAGCAGCGCGAGAAGCTGGACGGGCTCTATGAGTGCATTCTGTGCGCCTGCTGCTCCACCGCCTGCCCAAGCTATTGGTGGAACGCAGACAAGTTCCTGGGCCCCGCGATCCTGCTGCAGGCCTATCGCTGGCTGGCCGACAGCCGCGACGAAATGACCGGGGAGCGGCTCGACGAGCTGGAAGATCCCTTCCGCCTCTATCGCTGCCACACGATCATGAATTGCGCCAATGTCTGCCCCAAGGGCCTTTCGCCCGCCAAAGCGATCGCGGAAATCAAGAAGATGGAAGCGGAGCGGCATGTCTGAGCCCAAGGCGCTCGCCGAAGGACAGACAGCAGAAGGCGGGTGCCTGTGCGGCGCCATCCGCTACACGATCCAGGGCCCCAGCGCCTTTGTGAAACAATGCTGCTGCAAGGATTGCCAGAAGGCGACCGGCACGGGGCATACCACCATTATCGGCATTCACCGCCGCCAGCTCGACATGCGCGGAACGCCCAAGACCTATACCAATCACGGCGATACGGGCGGCAGCGTCACGCGCCACTTCTGCGGCGAATGTGGCGGCCGGCTCTACACCTCGGGTGATCTGCCCGGCGATATCGTGATCATGCAGGCCGGTTCGCTGGACGATCCCGGCATCGTTTCGCCCGAAAGCGTGATCTATATGAAGGACGCCGCGCCCTGGGATCGTTTCGATCCCGATCTGCCCAAATTCGAGGCGCTTCAGCCCCGGAGCTGATGGACGGCATCCTTTCCCATTACGAGGCGCTGCTCGCCGCGGATGAATTGCGCCCGGACGTGGAGCAGCGCGCTGCCGCCGCGCGCCTGGACGCATTGCAGAAAGAACTGGAATCCGGCAACTCGAACCCCGGCCTGCTGGGCAGGTTGCTGGGCCGCAAGGCGCAGAGCCCGCGCGGTGTCTATATGTGGGGCGGCGTGGGGCGCGGCAAAAGCATGCTGATGGACCTGTTCCATCAAACGCTCTCCATCCGCGAAAAGCGCCGGGTACATTTCCATGCCTTCATGCTGGAAGTGCACGATCTGCTGCGGGAGGAGCGCAAGAAGGAAAGCGGCGATCCCATCCCCCCGGTTGCCGCCCAGCTGGCACAGGGCCTGCGTGTGCTGGCCTTCGATGAAATGGTGGTCAACAATTCGGCCGATGCCATGATCATGAGCCGCCTGTTCCGCGCGCTGATGCTGGATGAAGGCGTCACGGTGGTCACCACCAGCAATCGCCCCCCTTCGGATCTCTACAAGGACGGGCTCAACCGCGAGCATTTCCTGCCTTTCATCGATCTGATCGAGCGGGAGATGGACGTCCTCGCGCTTAACGGCCCGGTCGATTACCGGCTGGAGCGGCTTGGCGGCATGGCCACCTGGCATACGCCGATCGGCGCGGAAGCAACCGCGCAGGTGCGCGAAGCTTTCTTCCGCCTGACCGATTACAAGCCCGAAGATGCCGCCCATGTCCCTTCCGCCGAACTCGATGTCGGCGGCGGACGCAGCCTGTTCGTGCCCAAGAGCCTTAAGGGCGTCGCCGTGTTCAGCTTCAAGCGGCTCTGCGCCAACCCGCTGGGAGCGGCGGATTACCTGGCCATTGCGCGCGCCTATCACACCGTCATCATCGTCGGCATACCGGTTATGGGCCCGGATCAGCGCAACGAGGCGGCGCGCTTCGTGACGCTGGTGGACGCGCTTTACGAAAACCGGGTGAAGCTGCTCGCCACGGCCGACGCCGAACCGGACGGGCTCTATGCCGCCGGGGACGGCAGTTTCGAATTCGAACGCACGGTCAGCCGCCTGATGGAAATGCAGAGCGCGGACTACATGGCCGCGGGGCACGGCGAGGCGGATTGAAATCACGCTCCCACGCCCCATATTGGGGGTGTTCCAGCGGCAACACCCCGCTGATGTGGAAAATCCCATGATTGACGTAAGACCGTTCGATGGCCTGGCGCATCGCGACCATGGCTGGCTCAACACGCGCTATCACTTCAGCTTTTCCGACTACCACGATCCCGCCCGCATGGGCTGGGGCAAGCTGCGCGTGTGGAATGACGATATCATCGCATCCAAGGCGGGCTTTCCGGCCCATCCGCACAACGACATGGAGATCATCACCTTCGTGCGCACCGGCGCGATCACCCATAAGGATTCCATGGGCAATACCGGCCGCACCGGCGCGGGCGACGTCCAGGTAATGAGCGCCGGAACCGGCGTGGTCCATGCCGAATACAATCTGGAGGACGAGGACACCACGCTGTTCCAGATCTGGATCCTGCCCGACCATGCGGGCGAACCGCCCGATTGGGGCATGCGCGAATTTCCCCGTGGGGACCGCGCCGGCAAATGGGTGATACTGGCCAGCGGAGAGCCCGAGCAAGACAAGGCGCTGCCGATCCGCAGCGATGCACGGGTGATGGCCGCCAAGCTCTCAAAGGGCGAGAGCGTGACCTATCAGGCCGATAGCTGGCGGCACCAATATCTAGTTTCCGCCAGCGGACGTATCCGCGTGAACGGGCAGGAGGCCGCGCCCAAGGACGGCGTTGCCATAACCGAAGAAAAGACCATCACCGTCGAGGCGCTGGACGATGCCGAAATCGTGATGGTCGATGCCCGCTAGGCCGCTTCGGCCCGGCAAGCATCGAATGAAGTGATGATCAGGCCGCCTTGACCAGGCGCGATTGCGCTGTGGCGAGGCGGCTCATCACCTTCAGATCCTGTTCGCGCAGCTGCATGGCCGCATCGGCCCACAATTCGACGATCCGCTTGAGCTCTTCCAGCGCAACCGGCCGGGTAAGCTTCATGGCGCGGCGCCCATTGACAAGCCCCGGCAGGCGCCGGACCGACTTGTCAATAAAATCGCGGCATTCATCCAGGCCCTCGCCCGGATCGGCCAGGCGATGCACGATCCCCAGATCGTACATCTGCTGTGCGGTGAAGGTCTCATTGGAAACGATCAGCCGGTCGGCCATGGCGCTGCCCAGCTTGCGCGAGAGGATCGCATGCGCCCCCATGCCGGGGAACAGCCCGAACATGATCTCCGGCAGGCCGAAGGTCGCACCGCGTTCGGCGATGATATAGTCGAAGGACAGCAGCGCTTCGAAACCGCCGCCCAATGCTGCACCTTCCACCAGTCCGATGGTCAGTATCGGCAGGTCGAGCGACAGCATGTTGCGGTGGAGGATTTCCACGCATCTGTAACCATATTGCACCAGTCCGGCGCGGTCCCGCTCCCGAATAAGGCGCTGAAACAGTTCCAGATCGCCGCCGAAGCAGAACACGCCCGGTGCGCGGCTGCCCAGCACCAGGAACCGCAGCGGCACCTTGCCGGGGCCGAAATTGTCACCGATCAGCCTTTGCCAGTCGACAAAGTCCGTCAGCATGGTGGGTGTGAAACTCGGCCGCCCGCTTGGATTCATATAAGTCCAGAGCGTTCTGCGATCGTCTTCGTACAGACAATCCAACTCGTTGAGATTGAATAATTCTTCCGGAATCTCGAGATGCCGGGCACTCGTTTCAACGAGATGTTCCTCGTTGTCGCCAAGAACCATAACCGGCTTGTCGGAATCTTCGGAGCCGGCTTGCTCCACGTCGAGATTATTCGTCACTCGGTCCATAGAACCCCCGCTAACGACCCATGACCCCGGTTCTTTCTTATAATCTTCGTGGAAGTCATTGAAGAATCTAAGGCATTGCTGAGTCGCTTGGCAAACATTTTATTTACCATTGCGGCTCAACCCGTCCGAAAAGCGGACAGTTTCATCCCAAAACGTTAATTTCCGGGAGGCTTGATTCGGTCCGGAAATTGCGGTGACGGACCTGCGAAAATCCGCCCGTTTCCGCGCTTCACGGCAGCCGGTTCAAACCAAGATTTCGAGGGCCGGACCCTGCCCCAGAAAGGCCGATGGGCTCGCGCTGGCGCCATATGCGCCTGCACAAAAAACTGCGACGAGGTCCCCGATATCGGCCTTTGGAAGCTCCGCCTGGTCCGCGAGACGGTCCAGCGGAGTGCACAGACAGCCCACCACACTCGCTTCTTCGGCAGGTGGATCGGCAAAGCGGGTCGCAATGGCCAGCGGGTAATTGCGCCGCACCACCGTTCCGAAATTCCCGGAGGCCGCCAATTGATGATGCAGACCGCCATCGGTGACGAGGAAGATCTGCCCGTGGCTTTCCTTGCGGTCGAGAATGCGGGTGAGATAGACGCCTGCCTCCCCCACCAGATAGCGCCCCAGCTCGATGGCAAATTCGGTTTGCACCATAGAGGCAGGCAAGCTTTCGAAACGCGCCTTCAGCGCTTCGCCGATCACGCCCATATCCAGCGCTTGATCGCCATTGAAATAGGGGATGCCGAAACCGCCGCCCATATTGAGATGCGGCAGCTTCACGCCCGTCTCTTCCGCAAGGCGGCCTGCCAGATCCAGAATATTGCCCTGCGTCTCGATGATCGCATCGGCATCCAGCGACTGGCTGCCCGCGAATATATGCAGGCCCCGCCACTGCGCACCGGCGGCAATGATCCTTTGCGCAAGCGGCACGACGCGATCGGTGTCGAGGCCGAAAGGCTTGGCCCCTCCCCCCATCTTCATGCCCGATCCGCGCAGCTCGAAATCCGGATTGACGCGGATCGCCAGACGCGGCGTAGCGCCGAGCCTATCCGCAATCGCCAAGGCGCGCTCCGCCTCTGCTTCGGATTCCAGATTGAGCGTCACCCCCGCAGCGATCGCTTGCTCGAGTTCCCCGTCGCGCTTGCCCGGGCCGGCAAAGCTGACGCCGCTTGCATCGATCCCCTGGGCCAGCACCAGTTCCAGTTCCCCGCCCGAAGCGATGTCGAAACCGTCGACCAGGCCGCGCATTTCGCGCAGCAGGGGCGCGAAGGGATTGGCCTTCACCGCATAATGGATCGCCAGGCGCTCCGGCATGG
Source organism: Alphaproteobacteria bacterium (assembly GCA_030430365.1). Taxonomy (GTDB): domain Bacteria; phylum Pseudomonadota; class Alphaproteobacteria; order Sphingomonadales; family Sphingomonadaceae; genus Andeanibacterium. The sequence goes on from JAUIFP010000025.1 coordinate 9,048, forward strand.
CCGTGCGCAATTCTTCGACCCGGCGGCGAATATGCTGGCGCGAATAGACGAAAAGCGGCGTACCGCCCGCTTCCTCCGCCAATGCGCTGGCCTGCCGCCCGCCAATGGCAAGCTCGCCTTCGATCGCGGAATATCCCGCCGGGATCGGGCCGAGCGGCTTCATGGCGCGATGTCCCGGGCAAGCGCGGCGCGGTCCGTCTTCCCGTTCGGATTGAGCGGCAGATTGTCGCGCCAATGGATCTGTTTGGGCTGCATGAAGTTGGGCAATTCCTTTGCCAGCTTTTTCGCCAATTCCTCGCGCGCATCCTGCCCGCCTGCAGCCGCGCGTACAACCAGATGCACCGCCTGGCCGAGCATCTTGTCCGGCACGCCTAGCGCCGCAGCCTCTGCCACCAGGCCGGAGGCGAGCGCCGCGTCCTCGATCTCCTGCGGGCTGATCCTATTGCCCGCGCTCTTGATCATCGCATCGCGCCGGCCGACGAAATAGAGCAGGCCGTTCTCATCGCGGACCACCCGGTCCCCCGACCAGACGGCCATTCCGCCATATTCGGAAGCCTCGGGCGCCGGGCGGAACCGCTCCGCCGTCCGCTGCGGATCGTTCCAGTAACCCTGCGCCACCAGCGGCCCGCAATGCACCAGTTCGCCTTCCTCCCCCACAGCGCAGACCTGCCCGTCGTCGCCGATGACCAGGACTTCGGCAAAGGGGATCGCTGTGCCCATAGAGGTCGGGTGGCTGTCCACCAGCGCGGGATCGAGATAGGTCGAGCGGAACGCCTCGGTCAGGCCGTACATCGGGAAGATTCGTGCCTGCGGAAAGATTGCGCGCAGCCTCTTCACCAGATCCGCGGTCAGCGCGCCGCCGCTATTGGTCAGGCGGCGCAAAGGCGCGGCGGCCGCCTCGCTCCACTCGCTCTCCGCCAATTGCAGCCAGAGTGGCGGCACGGCAGCCAGGGTGGTGACGCCATGGCGTTCGCACGCCTTCAGGACGTCACGCGGCGTCAGATAGTCGAGCGGGACCACGCTGGCCCCAGCGTACCATGCGCTGAGCAGCTGGTTCTGCCCGTAATCGAAGGATAGCGGGAGCACGCCGAGGACTACGTCGCTGCGCTCCAGCCCCAGATAATGGGCCACGCTGACGGCCCCGAGCCAGAGATTGGCGTGGCTGACCATCACCCCCTTGGCCAAGCCCGTGGATCCACTGGTGTAAAGGATGGCCGCCAGATCGCTCGGCGCAGCGTCGGAGGGCGGCATGTGCCCGCCCTGCTCTTCCGCCTGCTGCCATAGCTGCGCCTCTTCCAGCACGGCACAACCTTCCGGAACGTCGCCTTCTTCCAGGCTGGCAAGCCGCCCCTGATTGGCGACCAGCATGCGCGCGCCGCTATCGGCCAGAATATGGGCGACCTGCGCGCGGCGCAGCAGCGGATTGACCGGCACATGCACCAGACCCGCCCGGGCTGCGGCCAGCGGCATCATGCAGGTGAGTTCCCCCTTTGCGGCCCATGTGGCGATGCGTGCACCGCGCTGCGGAACCAGTGTGCTTAATTTGGCACTAAGGAGAGAGATACGCTCCTTTAAATCCTTATACGTAATCACACCGCTGCGCAGCACGAGCGCCGGATCGCCGTCCATCCCGCAATCCGCGAGATGGTCGATGGGCCGGACTTCCGGATCGGGCGCGAGTGGCAAGTTGAACTCCTGGAAAGAGGCGAAAGTAAGTTGGTCGCAATCAGCTATCACGGCAGCGCGAATGTGTTGCAAGCCTTGCCGCTGGCAAGTGCCGCACCGTTCGATCGCCCGGAATGGTTCCACTTGCTTGAATCGGTAGGCGGGCTGCAGCCTTTCATCGCCGCGGCGCAGGACGAATGCGGCAGCGCCGTGTTCCCGCTGATGCAACCGCAAGCCAATGGCAATCCGCTGGCCGAATGGCAGAATATCTTCTGGCGCCCGCTTTTTTCCCATGGAGCGGACACGCAGGCGCTGTTGACCGCGATCGCGCGCGATCTGGCGGGCAAGCGCAGCCATGTCTCGCTGACTCACGTGCCCAATGAAGACGGCAGCGCCGATCTGCTGGCAGGCGCCTTCCGCAATGCAGGCTGGGTCGTGATTCCGCATGAATGCGGCGCCAATCGCACCTTGCGCCTGGCGGGGCGCAATTTCGATGAATATCTCTCCGGCCGGCCCGGCCCGCTCCGCAGCGGCCTTCGCCGCTGTTCCGCGCTGCTGGAAATCAGCGTCTCGAGCCGTTTCAACCCGGACAGCTGGCAGGAATACGAAGCCGTCCGCCACAATGTCTGGCAGCGCGACGAACGCAGCGCGGAAATCATGCGCCGTTTCGCGCAAGAAGAGGGCGCGGCAGGGCGTCTGCGCCTGGGCATTGCCCGCCTGCGCGGCCGCGCGATTGCCGCCCAGTTCTGGACGGTCGAAGCCGATACGGCCTGGGTTCACGACACCGCGCAGGCCGAAGCGGGCCGGCAGCTATCGGCGGGCATGGCCCTGACGGCGGCTCTGCTGGAACAGGCAATCGACCACGACAAGGTCCAAAGCGTGGATTTCGGCATTGGCGACGATGCCTATCCCGATGTCTGGTCGGAAGAGATGCAGCCGCGTTTCCGGCTCGATTGCCACCGTCCGGGCAACCCCAAGAGCTGGCCTTCTTTGGCTGTCGCAACGGCGCGAAAACTTGCCTCCAAGGCCGCCTCTGGCTAGAGCGGGCTCAAAGAGACGGGCGCAAATCCCGTCGGCAAGGGTTCAATGCCAGCATGACGACCAATCCCGGTATCTCCACCGATCCGAGCGATACCGACAAGCTGCTTCGCGAAATCCTGCGGGACGTTCTGGGCCTCAGCCAGGAACGTACGGAAGAATTCAGCGAAGAGACCGGCCTGTTCGGCAATATGCCGGAACTCGATTCCATGGCCGTTGCCGGCTTGCTGACGGAAATCGAGGACCGGCTGTGCATCATCATCGAGGATGAGGATGTGGACGGCGAAATGCTGGAAACCTACGGCTCGCTGCTGGAATTCACCCGGCGCAAGCAGGCGGAAAGCGCCTGTCAGGACTTCTCGAAATAACTCGCCAGCTCGACATGGGTTGACCAGCGGAACTGGCCCACGGGGCGCAGCTCCACCAGGCGATAGCCGCCTTCGGCCAACATTTTCGCATCGCGCGCCCAGCTGGATGGATTGCAGCTGATATAGACGATCCGCGCCACGCTGCTCTGCGCCAGCAATTGCGCCTGTTCGCGCGCGCCTGCTCGCGGCGGATCGAGCAGCACGGCATCGAAGCGGTTCAGCTCCGCGGGCTGCAGCGGATTGCGGAACAGGTCGCGGTGCAGCGAATGGACCGGCTTGCCCGAAGCGCCCGCCGCCGCCTTGCAGGCCATATGCGCATCCAGCGAAGCTTCCGCTGCCAGAACCTTGGCCGGCCCTGCCAGGGCAAATGCAAATGTCCCCAGCCCGGCGAACAGGTCCGCGATCGTGCCGGCATCGCCAATCCACTCCCGAGCGGCGGCGATCAGCGCGTCTTCGCCGTCCTGCGTTGCTTGCAGGAAGGATCCCGGCGGAAAGGGCACCGATAAGCCTGCCAGCGAAACCGTGACGGGCTGCGGCTCCCACCGAGCTTCCGCCCCGTATCCTTCATCCACGGTCAGCCGGGCGAGCCCGTTCTCCCGCGCGAAATCGAGCAGCGCCTCGGTCTGTTCCAGCCCTTCGACGCTCAGCCCCTTGAGACCGCAATCGATCCCCTGTTCGGCCAGAGTAAGCTCTATATCGACGGCATATTTGCCTTTTCGCGCCGCCAGCAGAGCGCGCAGCGGGCCCAGAAACGCGAACAGTTCTTCGCGCAGAACATGGCACTCGGCCAGTTCGACGATCCGGTGCGATCCCGCCTCGCGATATCCGATCCGGGGTCCCTGCCCGCCATTCACGGCATGCAGCGTTGCGCGGCGGCGGCTATATGGCGGCGAAAGATGCGCCGGAGCGATCCTTTCCGGCGTCAGCCCCTGTCCCTCGGCAGCATTGACCACGCGGCCCGTCACGAAGCCGGCCAGCGCCTCCTCATCCAGATGCTGGAGCTGGCAAACACCGCATGTGCCAAAATGGCGGCAGGGCGGCTCCACATAATGCGGCCCCCGCTCAAGAGTTCCGTCTTCATGAACGACATCGCCCGGCGCGGCGAGCGGGACATGGCGCCCGCTCGCGGTCACGCCGTCGCCCTTGGCCGCGACGCGCAGGATTTCCTCGCCGGCGCTCACAGGCAGGAGGCGTAAGCGGCCGGCAGGCGCTCGATCAGCTCTGCTGGAGTGAAGGCCGCGCCGCTTTGCCGCGCCGCCTCCCCATGCAGCCATACGGCCTCGCAGGCGGCATCGAAAGGCTCTGCACCCGTGGCAAGGCGGCTGACCGCCAGCCCTGCCAGCACGTCGCCCGTACCCGCCACGGAAAGCCAACTCGGCGCCGGTCCGGCCAGCGTCACGCGCCCGTCCGGAGCAGCGATCATGGTGTCCGGCCCCTTGGCGACGATGATCATCCCTGTCGCTTCGGCCAATTGCCGCGCTACGCCCAGCTTGCTCGTGTCGCCGACATGGAACGCATGGGCCAGTCCCGCCAGTTCCCCTTCATGGGGGGTGGCGATGATCGGCGCGGTCCGCCCTGCCAGCATATGTCTGCCCAGCAGCATTACGGCATCGGCATCCAGCACTGCAGGCACATCGCGAGAGAGAGCTGCGGCCAGTTTCGCTTCCGCCGCTTCGCTGCGCCCCAGTCCCGGGCCGATTAGCAGCGCGGAAAGCCGCGGATCGGCCAGTGCTTGCCCCTCCACCACCAGCTCCGCCGGTGCGGCGGCAGGCGCGCTTTCCGCTGCCAGTTTCACATAGCCCGCCCCGCCATGCATCGCCGCGCGGCAGGCCAGCAGCGCAGCGCCCGGCATTGCGCCCGCGACAACGGCCGCCAGCCCGCGCGTATATTTGTGCGCATTGGGCGAAGGAGCAGAGAGTTCCGGCCGCTGCAGCAATTGTGCGGCGCCTTCCACCGGCTCTACCCCGATCGGCACCAGGAAGCGTTGCCCCAGATGTGCCGCGGCAGGCATCGACCAATGGGCGTATTTCCACGCGCCGAGCGAGACGGTGCAATCGTAGGAAGGCAGCCCGTCATTGAGCGGATGGCCGCTATCGCTTTCGATCCCGCTGGGCAGGTCCACGGCCACCCGTCGGCTATGCGCCGCGGCCATATCGGTCAGCAATTGCAGCAAGTCCTCGCTCAGCGGACGGGTCAATCCGCTGCCGAACAGGCAATCGACCAGCACGGAGGCATGCGGAATCTCGTCCGGCGAGCAGATATCGCCGTGATAGGCCGCGCGCGCATTCTTCGCCGCATCGGTTGCCGGATCGATCGGCGCGACCACGCAGACCGGCAGGTGCCAGCGGCGCAGGCTCTCGGCGATGACATAGCCATCCCCGCCATTATTGCCGGGGCCGCACAGCACCGTGACCGGATAGGGCCATGTCAGGCGATAGACCCATTGGGCCGCCCCGTGTCCCGCGATCTGCATCAGCGCATCCACACTGGTGCCCGCATCGATCAGCGCTTCTTCGGCGGCGCGCATCTGCGCCACGGTCAATATCTGGTGGTTAGCGCCCGTCATCCCTCATGCCTGCGCTGATACACCGCCGCTTCGAGCGGATGTTCAATTGACCTTCTTCCCGTTCGGATAGCGCAGCTGCGAAAGATCGCGCACGGCGCCGCGCGCCGCGCTGGTCGCCATCGCGGCATAGGCCTGCAGCGCCAGCGAGATCTTGCGCTTGCGCGTGGCCACGGGCAGCCAGGCGGCATCGCCCTTGGCTTCCATCGCCGCCTTGCGCGCCGCAAGTACCTCGTCCGAAATCGCCAGCGAGATCGTGCGGCCGGGGATGTCGATATCGATCCGGTCGCCATTTTCGACCAGCGCGATCGCCCCGCCTTCGGCAGCCTCGGGCGAGACATGGCCGATCGACAGGCCCGACGTGCCGCCGGAAAAGCGTCCATCGGTGATCAGCGCGCAGGCCGCCCCCAGCCCCTTCGATTTGAGGTAGCTGGTGGGATAGAGCATTTCCTGCATGCCCGGCCCGCCCTTGGGCCCTTCATAGCGGATCACCACGACGTCGCCCGCCTCGACCTGGCCGGTCAGTATCCCGGTGACGGCATCGTCCTGGCTTTCGAAGACCTTGGCCGGCCCGGAAAAGACCAGGATGGATTCGTCCACGCCCGCCGTCTTCACGATGCAGCCGTCCAGAGCGATATTGCCTGACAGCACTGCCAAGCCGCCATCCTTGCTGAAGGCATGCTCCGCGCTGCGGATCACGCCATTCTCACGGTCCAGATCGAGCTCGGCCCAGCGGCGCGACTGGCTGAAGGCCGTCTGCGTCGGCACGCCGCCCGGCGCGGCGCTGTAAAATTCATGGACCTTGTTGTTCTGGGTCCGGCCGACATCCCAATCGTCCAGCGCATCGGCCATTGTCGGGCTGTGAACGGTGGGCAGCGCGGTGTTGAGCAGCCCCGCCTTCTCCAGCTCGCCCAGGATCGCCATGATCCCGCCTGCGCGGTGGACGTCTTCCATATGGACGTCGTTCTTCGCCGGCGCGACCTTGCTGAGGCAGGGCACGCGGCGCGAAAGCCGGTCGATATCTTCCATGGTGAAGTCCACGCCCGCTTCATGCGCGGCGGCCAGCAGATGCAGCACCGTATTGGTGGAACCGCCCATGGCGATATCCAGCGACATGGCGTTCTCGAAGGCCTGGAAATTGGCGATGGAGCGCGGCAGCACGCTCTCGTCGTCTTCCTCGTAATAGCGCTTGGCCAGCGTGACGGAGAGCCGCCCCGCCCGCTCAAACAGCTGCTTGCGGTCCGAATGGGTGGCGAGCTGCGAACCGTTGCCCGGCAGCGAAAGGCCCAACGCCTCGGTCAGGCAGTTCATCGAATTGGCCGTGAACATGCCCGAGCAAGATCCGCAGGTCGGGCATGCCGCCTGTTCGATGCTGGTGACTTCTTCGTCGGTGTAATGCTCGTCCGCGGCGGCGACCATCGCATCGACCAGATCGAGCGCAACTTCCTTCCCGTTCAGAACGACCTTGCCGGCCTCCATCGGCCCGCCCGACACGAACACCACCGGGATATTGATGCGCAGCGCGGCCATCAGCATGCCCGGCGTGATCTTGTCGCAATTGGAGATGCAGACCATGGCATCGGCGCAATGCGCGTTGACCATATATTCCACGCTGTCGGCGATCAGGTCGCGCGAAGGCAGCGAATAGAGCATGCCGTCATGCCCCATCGCGATCCCGTCATCCACGGCGATGGTGTTGAATTCCTTGGCGACGCCGCCCGCCGTTTCGATCTCGCGCGCGACCAGCTGGCCCAGGTCCTTCAGATGGACATGGCCCGGAACGAATTGGGTGAAGCTGTTGACCACGGCGATGATCGGCTTGCCGAAATCGCCATCCTTCATGCCCGTGGCGCGCCACAGTCCGCGTGCGCCGGCCATGTTGCGGCCATGGGTGGTTGTGCGGGATCGATAGGCAGGCATTTTTCGCTCCAATGGGGCAGTATATCACATTCTGCATAGGCCCCTAGCCCAGCATACATACCACCTGAAAGCCAAAAAAACATGGCCGCGCCAAGGCGCAGCTATCCCAAACCGACCATTTCCAGGGCGAGTTTGCCGCAGATCCGCCGCAGCCGGTCGGCCCATTCTGCCTGCCCGGCCTCATCCGCGATCAAGTCCTGCCTGATCTCGATATAGAGATAGGGGCGCCCTTCGCTTTCGATATGGCGCTTGATCGCCGCGTTGTAGATCTTGCCGGAATAGGGAAGCTGATCGCCCACATGCAGCCCGTCTGCTTCAAGCAGCGGCTGGGCATAGCGCGCCCCGCGATCGTCCTGATCATAGAGCAGCCCGCAATGCCACGGGCGCTGGCCTTCCGGATCGCAGGCGAGCTGCGGCGTGAAACTGTGCAGCACCAGGATCAGCGCGGGCGGCACCTTGTCTAGCAGGCGGTCCAGCGCGTCATTGAATGGGCGGTGGAAGCGGGCGAGCCGCGCCTCCCGGTCGATTCCCAGATTGCCGGGAATTTCGCGCCCGTCGCTCATTTCGGGAATGGCTGCCGGATCGTGCTCTTCACGGTTGGTGTCGCAGACCAGGCGGCTGACATTGCCCAGGAAGGCCGCCGTGCCTTCATGCGCGGCCATCCGCTCCGCCACGCCTGCCACGCCGATATCCACCGCGATATGCTCGTTCATCAGCGCGGGATCGATGCCCAGATCGATATCGCCGGGCACGCGGTTTGAGGCGTGATCCGCCATGATCACGATCCCGCCGAAACGCGGCGTCCCCACCAGACGATATGCTTCTTCGCTCAACGAATCCTGCCCTGCATCTGCCACCAGTCGCTCTGCTCCCGGGCTAACCGATCGCTCGCTTCGCGCAAGCCCTGCGCATCGTCATAGAGTGCAAAACAGGTCGCGCCGGAGCCGGACATGCGCGCCAGCCAGGCATCGGTGCCGCTCAGCGCCGCCAGTACATCGGCGATTGGCGGACAGATCGAAGCCGCCGGAGCTTCAAGGTCGTTGCGCCCGGCCAGCGCAATTTCGCGGGCGCTGCCCTGCGGCATGGCGCCGCGATCCGCCCCGTCCCAGGCGGCGAAGACCGGCCCGGTAGACAGCGGAACACGCGGATTGACGAGCAGCACATGCGTGCCTGCCAGATCGCCGGGGCCCGGTTCCAGCTCGGTGCCCGTGCCTCTGCCGATGCAGGTTACGCTTTCCACGCAAGCGGGAACGTCCGCCCCCAGCTTCGCGGCCCGCGCGCGCCAGTCATCGGGCAGTCCATGCGCCTGCTCTACCAGACGGAACACCGCGCCCGCATCGGCGCTGCCCCCGCCCAGCCCGGCGGCGACCGGCAAGTTTTTTTCCAGCTCGATTTCCAGCCCGCCCGGCCGCGGCAGCGCGCCCAGCGCCTGCATCGCGATATTGGCGAAGGGATCGCTCAGCGCGCCCGCAAATTCACCGAAGACGCGCAATTCGTCCCGCTCGCCGCTGCGCGCGGAGAGGACATCGCCCGCATCGACGAAGGCGAACAGCGTCTCCAGCTCGTGATAGCCGTCGTCCCGCCGCCGCCGGACATGCAGGGCCAGATTGATCTTGGCGTAAGCGGTTTCGATCATGGGCCAGTAACGATCACGGGAAAGCCTTGCGGGACATCGCCTGCCCCTTAGCGGCAATTTCCCCACTTGTCCGCATCGCTATGGCGGCCAAGGGTCGGCATCTCGTCCTCCTGTGGGAACATCTCATCCGATCGCCCGCTTACCAAGGGATGGATGGATTTCTTTCCCTGTGGTCCGAAGCTGCGCATACGACGCTCGGGCTCTTCTGGATGGCATTCTGGGCATTCGGCTTCGGCTATCTCATTTCCTCCATGATCCAGGTGTTCGTGACGCGCGAACGCATGAGGCAGTCGATGGGCGAGGCGGGCCCGAAAAGCGTCGCGCTGGGCACCGGCTTCGGCTTCATCTCCTCTTCCTGTTCCTTCGCGGCGCTGGCGACAACGCGTTCGCTCTTCACCAAGGGAGCGGGCTTCATCCCCTCGCTCGCCTTCCTGCTCGCCTCCACCAATCTGGTGATCGAGCTGGGCATCGTGATTTCCATCTTCCTGACCTGGCAATTCGTGGTCGGAGAATATGTCGGCGGAATCCTGCTGATCCTGCTGATGTGGCTGATCGTGCGGCTGACCCGGCCGAAGCGACTGATCGAGCAGGCCCGCGAACATGCGCGGGAGGCCGCGGGCGAGGATGAGGACGGCGAAGTACCGGACTGGCGCAAGCTTATCACGAGCCGCGAAGGCTGGCAGCAGGTCGCCAACCGCTATGTGATGGAATGGCGGATGGTATGGAAAGACGTGACGGTGGGCTTCACCGTCGCCGGGATCATTGCCGCCTTCGTTCCAAAGAGCTTCTTCGAAGCGCTGTTTGCCGGTTCCGGCCAGGGGAGCGATCCGTCCTTCTGGGAATTGCTGCTGCAGGCGCTGGTGGGCCCCGTGGCGGCCTTCTTCACCTTTATCGGATCCATGGGGAATATCCCGCTGGCGGCCGTGCTGTTCTCGAACGGGGTGAGCTTTGCCGGGATCATGGCCTTCATCTTTTCCGACCTGGTGGTGTTCCCGGTGCTGCGCATCCAGGCCAAATATTACGGCTGGAAAATGGCGCTTTATATTCTTGCCGTGTTCCTGGCGATCCTCGTCGCGGCCTCGCTCATCCTGCATTACGGTTTTGCGATGGCCGGGCTGCTGCCCTCTTCGGCCAATGCCTCCAGCGTGACCGATCAGGAATTCTTCGCGGTCGATTACACGCTGTTCTTCAATCTCGCCTTTGCCGGCCTTAGCGCGGCCTTCCTGGTGTGGAAGGCGCGTACTGCAGGCTTCATGGGCAGCGACACGGATAGCTGGGGGGAGAATATTCTGCGCATCCTGGCAATCGCTGCCTTCGCCTGGCTGGCGGGCGGGCTCGGCCTTGCGCTCTTCGCCGGATAGAAGCCTAGGAAGTCAGAACGTCGGAATCGGATTTGGCGCGTTCGGCCTCGAAAACCCATTCGCGCGCGACCTCTTCCTCGCGCGAAATCTTGCCTCCGGCGAAACGGTCCATCACCACGCAGGCCACCAGATCGCCCGTGACGTTCATCACGCAACGTATGCGTTCCAGCACCTGGTCGAGCCCGATGATCAGCATCAGCCCGCCCAGCGGGATCCCCGCGGCGGCCAGCACGCCCGATAGCACCATGATCCCCACGCCCGGCGCGGCAGGGGCGCCGATTGAAGCGCCCAGCGACGTCAGCATCACGGCGATCAGCGCAGGCGGCTGCAGGTCGATCCCGAAGAGCTGCGCCATGAAGATCGTGGCGATCCCGTGATAGCAGGCCGTGCCGCCCATATTCATCGTCGCGCCCAGCGGGATCACGATCTGCGCGGTCGACGGGCGGACCTTCAGATTGTCCTCCGCCACGCGCACCGAAACCGGCATGGTCGCCGCCGAGGAATCGGTCGAAAAGGCCAGCAACTGGGCGTCGCGTATATGCCCCAGGAAGCGCAGCGGATTGCGCCGCCCGATCAGCGATACGATCGCGAGATAAAGACCCAGCAATAGCATCAAGGCGGCGACAACGCTGGCGGCATAGACACCCACGCCCACCAGCACGCCCGGCCCGGTCTGCATCATCGCCCGCGCCAGCAGGCCGAAAACCGCGATGGGGGCGAAACGCATGACGAAGGAAACGACGCTCATCGAAACCTGCTGGATCGATCCCATCAGGTCCAGCAGCGGCTTGGCGCTTTCCGGCGCCATGGAGATCAGCGCCACGCCCAACACGACGCCCAGCACTACGATCTGCAGCAATTCGCCTTCCACGATCGCGCTCAGCGGGTTTTGCGGCAGCACCGAAACGATCGCCTGGGGCAGCGATGCCATTCCGATCCCGTCTGTCTCCATCGGTTCGATATCCGGCGGCGCGCCGCCCGAAAGCGCCTGCCCCACGCCGGGATCGACATAGAGGCCCGGCTGCACCAGATATCCCACCATCAGGCCCAGCGCGATCGCCAGCAGCGTCGTCCCCACGAAATAGATGGCAAGGCCGATACCGGTATTGCGCAGCTGATTGGCATCACCGCTGGCCGCAATGCCGCGCACGACGGAGGCGATCACCAGCGGCACGATCACCATCTTGATCGTCACCAGGAAGAGCTCGCCCGGCAGAGATATCCAGTTGCCGATCACTTCGGAATTGGCGGGCGAAACCCATCCGGAAGAAGGGGCCAGCGCAATGCCGGCCGCGACGCCCAGCACCATTCCGATCAGAATCTGCACCCACAGGCGCGTTTCGATGAGTTTGCGCAGATCCTTGGTCAGCAGCTTGATGCTGCGCGGATGGAGGCTTTCCAGCGAACGCGACATGGCCCGGCGGTTAGTGACAATTTTCGCCCAATTCCGCAACGGGCGGGAAGCACCTTATGGGCCCTGCCGCCTGCGCCCCGGCACCATCCTCAACGGTTCGTCGCAGCCTGATCGCAACGGTTCGTCGCAAACTGCACTCGGATTGGCTCTGTATGGTTAATTTTAGGTGGAACCGTTCGCGTGCCGGTGTGTTTGGCATCCACGCGGGCATTCGCGTACCGCGAGTCTAGTAGGTATTTTTTCCAAGCGAGATATTGGGGGTTCTGACAGCCGGACATACCATAATATGGGAGTTCTCGGGATTAGTCGCGAACGCGCACAGCTCGCCGATGAAGCTTGAAGGAGCATTATAATGAGTGTCGTTTCCAAGAGGATGAAAGCCCTCTGCCTGTTTACAATCGTTTCCCTGCCGATGTCGGCGGGCCTGTCGGCTCAGGAACTGCAGCCGGCCGCAGCAACCGGAGCCGAAGACGGCGAAGTCATGACCACCGTGCTCGGCAATCCGCCGGCCGACCTTTCCGGCATGACCGAAGGCCCCGAAATCGAAGGCTTCATTGCCGCACGCGACGATTACCGTCTGAACGTCATGAGCGATGCAGGCGCCAGCAATGTCGTGCTCGTCAGCGAAGGCACCGAAATCAAGGGCACTGGCGGCTTCCTGGGCCTCGGCCGCAAGACACTGGCAGACGACGCGCTGCTGAACGGCCTGCCGGTTACCATCAAGACGGTGCAGTGGCGCAGCGGCCTGGTGGCCAGCGAGATCAAGTTCAAGACGGACGATCTCGAAACCGCGCAGATGATCCGCAGCGGCACGTCGCAGCGCTTCTCCCAGAATGAAGAAGCGATCAGCAAGAACGCGGCAGCGGCAGAAGCCCTGCGCGGCCGGATGGCCGATATCGACAAGTACAATGTCATGGGCACCACCAATGTCTATTTCGACAGCGGCAAGTGGAACCTTTCGCCGGCAGCCGAGACCGAGCTGTGCGCGATCGCCCAGGAAGCCGACGCGATGGAAAATGCCCTGATGCTGGTGGTCGGCTACACCGACTCCGATGGCAGCCAGGACTACAACCAGGTGCTGAGCGAACGCCGCGCCGGGCGCGTGGTCAACTATCTGCAGCAGGCCTGCGGCTGGAAGCCCTATCGCATGCTGACCCCCACCGGCATGTCTGAATCGCAGCCTGTGGCAACCAACGATACGAACCAGGGCAAGGCCGAAAACCGCCGCGTCTCGGTGAACATCCTGGTCAGCAAGGCTCTCGAAGAATCGGATTCCTAAGACCTTAGGAACCTGAGACTTTCAGTCTTCGAAGGGGGTGGGCTCGCCTGATCGGGCCCACCCCTTTTTCGTGCCCGGGATCAATGCAGCCGCCCGCCTGTCAGGCGGAGGGGCGGCACCGCGATCATCACCCCTGCAAGCCGGCGGTGAAGGCGGTCACCGGCGCCAAGGATGCGGCCACGAAGGTCAGCGAAATCCAGGCCACCAGAGCGCCCGCGCCCCAGAAATAGGCGGGATGCACGGCGCCGCGCTCTTTCCGGTCGAACAGCATGCCAGCGGCGAAAAAGCCCAGCAGGATGAGCATGACCAGCCACATTCCCCGCTGATCGAACAATATCGGCAGCACCAGGCGAGCCACCGCTACTGCGATCAGATTGATCATCGCGCCCAGCATCAGCCTCTTGTGCCAGTCCGAATGCGCGCGCAGGCGCAGCGCGGCCACGAACAGGCCTGCGAAGGCCACCAGATTGAGCCAGTCCATCATCAGGAAGAAGCTCGGCTGGAAGAAGGGCGGTACGCGGCCCGTCTGCACGACCATCGCCGCGCCCCAGAAGCCGTATAGCGTGATCCACAGGGCCCAGACCGCGGCAATGGGCCCGAGCTTTCGATGCACGGCCACATGGCCGCGATAGATCAGCGCGTTCTGCGTCAGATAAAGTCCGACCCAGACCGTCATGGAAACGGCGTGAACATGTATCCACAAGGGCGCGTTGAAACTGGACGCCCCGATCGCGAAGAAAAACCCGAACCCCGCCACCACCGCGGCAAGGATGGCCAAAGCCATGTAGAAAAAGAATGCGCGCTCTTTCTGGAGCGGCGTCATGTCATGCGCAGCAAGACTCGCCATTTTATATCTCCCCCAACAACCCGGGAGGGAGTTTCTCCGCAAAGCGACTGAAGTCAATCTGGTTTGCGCGCAGGCAGGCGGCCTTACGGAAGCAGCACGATCCGGCCGAAGGGATGGCCTTCTTCGGCATGGCGGTGGGCCGCCGCAGCCTCTGCCAGGGGAAAGACCCGGTCGATCGGCATCGAAAGGCGGCCTGCAGCCAGATCCGCGAATAACTCCGCGATCAGCCGGTGGATGCGCGCAGTATGCAGTTCCCGGCCGAAGAACGCGCTGAGTACGGCCAGGCTCTTGGGCGCGATATCGCCAAAGGCGAACTCGCTGCCTGTCCCGCTCGCGCCGCCCACCGCGACGAGGCGCCCGCGATAGCGCAAGGCCTGCAGCAGGGGCTTCAAAGAGCCGCCACCTGCCAGATCGACCACCAGATCGACGCCGGCGCCCTCCGTCAGCTCCAGCGCGCGCAAGGCGATATCTTCCTGCCGGTAGTCTATGCCATGGGCTGCCCCGAAGCCGCGCAACCGCTCGATCCGTTCGTCCGAGGAAGCGGTCGCAATCACGCGCGCGCCCGCCCTGTGTGCCAATTGTACGGCGGCGAGGCCGACGCCGCCCGCCGCGCCCTGGATCAACACCGTTTCCCCGGCTTCGAGCTTGCCGAACTCGAACAAAGCGTCATGCGCTGTGCCGAAGGAAATCAGCCCGGCGGCGGCCAGCTGAATGTCGAGCGCATCGGGCACGGGAAAGGCGAAAGCGGCAGGGACGGCAAACAGCTCTGCATGCGATCCTTGCCAATTGAAGCAGGCCACGCATTGCCCCACTGCAAGATCGGTAACGCCGGGACCAAGCGCTTCGACCACGCCCGCGGCGGCATAACCCCCGACATAAGGCGAATGCGGTGGGGGATTCTTCCGCCGGGCAAGAACGTCCCCGCCCTCCAGGCTGACGGCCTGAACCCGGACCAGCACGTCCCCTTCCCCGGCTTCGGGATCGGGAAGCTCGCCATAGGTCAAGACATCGGGATTGCCGTTGATGCTGTAGAAAGCGGCTTTCATCGTCACATATTCGGGTAATTCGGCCCGCCGCCGCCTTCGGGCGTCACCCATTCGATATTCTGCGTCGGGTCCTTGATATCGCAGGTCTTGCAGTGGACGCAGTTCTGCGCGTTGATCACCAGCTTGGGATCGCCTTCTTCCAGCCCCACGAACTCATAGACGCCCGCCGGGCAATAGCGTGCTTCCGGCCCGGCATAGAGCGGCAGGTTGATCTCGGTCGGCACGGCCGGATCTTTCAGCAGCAGATGGCCGGGCTGATCCTCTTCGTGATTGGTACCGGAGAGATAGACGGAGGACAGCCGGTCGAAGCTGAGCACGCCGTCGGGCTTGGGATAGTCGATCGGCTTGAAGTGATCGGCCCGCTCGGTCTCCGAAGCGTCGGTATGATGCGCCATAGTGATCGGCAGGCCGATCTTCCAGGTGCGCATCCACATATCGATCCCGGCCAGCAGCGTGCCCAGCGTGCCGCCGAAACGGGCGACGGCGGGCTGCGCGTTCTTCACCAGCTCCAGCTCTTCGGCGATCCAGCTTGAACGCAGCACGGCGCCGTAGCCGGTAACGTCGTCATTCTTGCGGCCCGCCTGCAGCGCTTCCGCCACGGCATCGGCGGCGAGCATCCCGCTCTTCATCGCGGTATGGCTGCCCTTGATCCGCGGAACATTGACGAAGCCGGCCGCGCAGCCGATCAGCGCGCCGCCGGGGAAGCTCAGTTCCGGCACGGATTGCCATCCGCCTTCATTGATCGCCCTTGCGCCGTAGGAAACGCGCTTGCCGCCTTCCAGCACCGCCGCGATTTCCGGATGGTGCTTCCAGCGCTGGAACTCCTGATAGGGGCTGACATAGGGATTGGCGTAATCGAGCGCGGTCACGAAGCCCAACGCCACCTGCCCGTTCGCCTGGTGGTAGAGGAAACCCCCGCCCCAGCTGCCGCTTTCCGACAGGGGCCAGCCCTGCGTGTGGATCACCCGGCCGGGCACATGCTTTTCGGGCGAGATGTCCCACAATTCCTTGACGCCCAGCCCGTAAATCTGCGGCTGGCAATCTTCCTCCAGGCGGTATTTCGCCTTCAGCCGCTTGGTCAGATGGCCGCGTGCGCCCTCTGCAAACAGCGTATATTTGGCATGCAGTTCCATCCCCGGCTGATAGTCCGGCTTGTGGCTGCCATCCTTGGCGATGCCCATATCCTGCGTGGCGACGCCCATTACGGCGTCTTTTTCATCGAACAGCACTTCGGCGGCCGGAAAGCCGGGGAATATCTCCACCCCCAGCGCTTCGGCCTTTTCGGCCAGCCAGCGGCACAGATTGCCGAGCGAGCCGGTATAACACCCCTCATTGCTCATCAGCGGGGGCATCATCGCCTGCGGCAGCGCGGTCTTCCCATTGCGCGATAGCGTCCAGTGCCAATTGTCCGTCACCGGCACTTCGGCCATCGGGCAGCCATCATCGCGCCAGTCCGGCAGCAGCTCGTCCAGCGCACGGGGATCGAACACCGCGCCCGAAAGGATATGCGCGCCGACTTCGGAACCCTTTTCCAGGATGCAGACGGTGGTTTCCGCGCTGGCCTGTTTCAGGCGGATCGCAGCGGCAAGCCCCGCCACGCCGGCCCCTACGATGACCACATCGTAAGGCATGGATTCCCGTTCACTCATTACCTGCACGCCCCGATTTCAGATGCTTGTGTTCTATACATGGATGAGACTTGATTGCTTGGCGCAGTCAGGTCAAGACTTCCTTGGATACATGGACGCACGCCCATCCCAGTCGCTGGCCGACCAGCTTTCCGCCGCTGCCGATTGGTGGCGCGAAGCGGGTGTGGACCTGGCCTTCACCGACGAGCCGAATAGCTGGCTGGCCGATCCGGCACCGGATGCCAGGGATCAGGGCGCCGCAAAGAACGATGGGGAGAATGCCGCCCCTTCCGCGAGTACGCCTGCCGCCGTCCCTTCGCAGCCGCCGATCGGCGGAGATCCGGCCAATTGGCCTGCCGATCTGGAAAGCTTCGCCGCCTGGTGGCTGGCCGAACCCAGCCTGGACGAAGGCGGTTCGCGCCCGCGCATCGCCCCGCGCGGCAAGGCAGGCGCCAGGCTCATGATCCTGGTGCCCGCGCCCGAGGCGGAAGATACCGAAACGCTGCTGTCCGGCCCGCAAGGCCGCCTGCTGGATAGCTTCCTGGCGGCGGCGGACGTTGCCGCGGAAGACGTCTATCTTGCGGCAGGTTTGCCGCGCCACATGGCCTTTGCGGACATACCGGATATGGCCCAGCGCGGGCTTGGCGCCGTCACCCTGCACCATATCGGCCTGGCCGCGCCGGAGAGGGTCCTTGTCCTGGGAAGAGACGTTCTGCCGCTTCTTGGCCACAATTTGGCGCAGAGTCCTGTATCTTTACGAAAAATTAACCATGAAGGGCGCAGCATTCCAGCTCTACAGGGCCGGAGCCTCGAACTCATGCTGCAAAGACCGGCAACGCGTTCAAGGTTTTGGCAGAACTGGCTGGATTGGACGGGGTAACCAGGTTGAAGACGATTTCCACCAAACGCATTGCCTTGGCTCTGCTGGCAGGTGGCATGGCTTTTTCAGCGCCCATGCCGGCATCGGCGAGCAGCGCCGAATATTTCCACGCCCGCGCCGTGCGCAGCGATGTGCCCACCCTGCTCTCGCGCGAAGACCGCGATTATTACAGCGAAGTCTTTGCCGCGATCGACCGCCAGGATTGGGACCGGGTGCAGCAATTACTGGGCCAGCGCAGCAGCGGCCCGCTGCATGAAATCGTCACCGCCGAATTCTATCTCGCCGCCAATTCCCCGCGCGTCGAACTCCCGCAGATCGAAGCATGGCTGCGCAGCGGGCGCGATCTGCCGCAAGCCGCGCAGATGGCCCGGCTGGGGCTCACCCGCGGGCTCTCCTCCATGCCGGATCTGCCGGCCGAGCACAGCTTCACCCGTCAGCGTTCTGCGCCCAAGCGCATTCGCCCCGGCTCGATCGATGACGGCACGATGCCAGGATCCGTGGCCAGCGAAATACTCGCCCGGATCAGCAATGACGATCCCGACGGCGCGCGCCTGCTGCTGGACGGGATCGACGCCAGTCTCAGCCCCGCCGCACGGGCCGAATGGCGCCAGCGCGTGGCCTGGAGCTATTATATCGAAAACCAGGACGCCGCCGCTCTGGCGATTGCCCGCAGCGTGTCGGAAGGGTCCGGCCCGTGGGTCGCGGAAGGCGACTGGGTGGCCGGGCTTGCCGCATGGCGCCTGGGCGATTGCCGCACCGCGCTTTCCGGCTTCGAGCAGGCCACGCGCAAAAGCACCAATCCGGAACTGACGGCCGCGTCGGCCTATTGGGCCAACCGCGCTTCGATCCGCTGCCGCATGCCGGAAAAAGCGGAGCAATTTCTGCGCTATGCGGCGCAATATGACGAAACGCTCTACGGTATGCTGGCGGCCGAGCAGCTCGGCCAGACGCTGCCCGCGCAATATGCCGGGGCCGATTTCAACGATGGCGACTGGAAGCGGCTGAAAGACAAGCGCAACGTCCAGATAGCCATCGAATTGATGGAGCTGGGGCGCGACAATCTGGCGAGCGAAGTGCTGCTGCATCAGGCGCGCATCGGCGATCCGCGCGACTATGAAAGCCTTTCGCGCCTGGCGCGCAGCCTGGGCCTGCCTTCCACGCAGCTCTACATGGCTTACAACACGCCGCGCGGCGGCATGTCGGACCCGGCCTCCCGCTATCCCACGCCCAGATGGATGCCGGTCACCGGCTGGCAGGTCGATCCCGCGCTGGCTTATGCCCATGCGCTGCAGGAATCGAAT
This sequence comes from Alphaproteobacteria bacterium, assembly GCA_030430365.1. GTDB lineage: Bacteria > Pseudomonadota > Alphaproteobacteria > Sphingomonadales > Sphingomonadaceae > Andeanibacterium. The sequence goes on from JAUIFP010000025.1 coordinate 27,994, forward strand.
TTCCGTACCACCGCGGTCAGCCCGGCCAATGCGCAGGGCGTGATGCAGATCACCCCCATCACCGTGCGCGAACACGCCCCTGCCCTGCAGATGAGCGCATCGGCCGTGGATCTTTCCGATCCCCGGGTAAATCTGGCTTTCGGCCAGCAGAACCTTGAAATGCTGCGCGATGCCCGCGCCACCGAAGGCAAGCTGCCCAAGATCATGGCGGCATATAATGCCGGGCTTTCGCCGGTGACGCGCTGGAACAGCGAGATCCGCGACGGAAACGATCCGCTGCTCTACATGGAATCGATCCCCTATTGGGAAACGCGCGGCTATGTCGCGATCGTGATGCGCAATTACTGGATGTATGAACGCCAGGCCGCCAGCGCATCGCCTAGCCGCGTCGCCCTGGCCCAGGGCCGCTGGCCCGGCTTCCCCGATGCGGGCAATGGCAGCCGGGTCTGGCTTTCGGCCCAGCGAGACGATACGGACCGCTCCAGCCACGATTTCTAAAGGCTTGCTGGAGTTCACACCGAAATGGCCGTCGATCCTTCGCGGGAATTCAAACCGATCAATATCGCGCTTCTCACCGTGTCCGACACGCGCGGGCCCGATGAAGATACGTCGGGCGATATTCTGGCCGAACGCATCGCCAAGGCCGGGCATGCTCTGGCGGACCGCGCGCTGGAACGCGACGATGCCGATATCATCGTCGACCGGCTCAATGCTTGGATCGACGATGCGGGCGTGGATGCGGTGGTGATCACCGGCGGCACCGGGCTGACCGGCCGCGACGTCACGCCCGAAGCGCTGGAGCGCGTGAAGGAGAAGGACATTCCCGGCTTCGGCGAATTGTTCCGCTGGATCAGCTACAACACGATCGGCACCTCCACCGTGCAGAGCCGCGCCTGCGCCGTGGTTTCGCGGGGAACCTATATCTTCGCCCTGCCCGGATCGAACGGCGCGGTGAAGGACGGGTGGGACGGCATCCTTGCCGAGCAGCTCGACAGCCGCAACCGGCCCTGCAATTTCGTGGAACTGATGCCGCGCCTGAAAGAGCGCTGAGGAACCGCTAGAGCTTCTTCACCCCGGCGGCCTTCAGATGACCGCGGATCTCTGCGAGCTGCGCCTTGCTGAGCGCAGCCTTGGGCAGCAGGTTGAACAGGCGGTGGCTCTGGAACAGCAACACCAGATCGCGCTGTTCGGACCACCCGAAAAAGTCACTCCAATCCAGCCTGGTCTGCCCCTTCTCCCCGCGTATGGAGATGCCATCGGCATCCCAATCGACGCTGGTCGTGCCATGCGCCGCCGCCAGTTCTCGGTAATGCCGCCTGGCGTGCCAGGGCAGGATGACATGCAGCACCAGCATGAAGGCCAGCACCACGGCAATCAGCAGATAGGCCAGTTCGACCACCAGCGAACCCTGATGCGCGCGAAACGCCCATGCCGTGCCCAGCGCCGCCAGAAAGGCGATGCCGGCGAAAAGATGCGGCGAAATCGGCAGCCAATGCGTCGCGGCAAAGCCGGTTGCACGCACGACGTCGCGCTCCTGGATTTCGAAATTGATGGTCTGCGAACCCATGAGCGCAGGAATTACGCGCAAATATTGAACAAACGCTAACCGGCGGGCGGGGGCAAGCGAACCTTACCCCGCGCCGCTTGCCGTTAGCAATTGCCCATCAGAGCCCCTGGGAGGCCTTGCTGACCAGGATGTTCACCGCCACGCGGCGGTTCTGCGCCTTGCCTTCCACCGTATCGTTGCTGCCCTGCGGGTCCGCTGCGGCCATGCCGGCGGGCGTGAGCATGCGATAGGGCTTCCACCCGCAGGCCTGCTGCAGATAGTTCACCACGCGGCCCGCGCGGCGCTCGCTGAGCTCCTGATTGACCTCGTAGCTGCCGGTCGAATCCGTGTATCCGACCACCAGCAGCAGCGCATTGTCCAGCGAATCCGCCACCGAAGCGGCGGCGCAGAGATCCCGCTCCGCCTGCGCGCTCAGCATCCACTTGCCACTGTCGAAATAGACATTGGTGGTGCCCTTCACGTCATATTTGTCGAGATCGCCCATGCGGCTGCGCAGCGCCTCGTTCGCGGCGCTGTTCTTCGCGATCGCCGCATCGTGTTCGGCAAAGCGCTGCGCCGTGCCGTTGCGGATCATGGAGGCCATATGGAGATCGTCTTTCTTGAAGCGGATCTCGCTCGCCACCAGTTCCATGCCCCAGCGCTCGGTCTCCACCGTCACCGGCAGGCCGGTCAGCAGCGAATCCGCACCGGCCTTCTTGCCGCCCAGGCCCAGAAAACCGCCGCTGACCTTGATTTCGGTGGTCTCGTCATAAGTGATGACGGAATTGACGCCGCCCGCGCTGGTGATGCGCAGCCTGTCTTCGCTCAGCGCGGAAATGATCCCTTCGATCTTCGGCCCCTCGGCCTTGCCGTAAACGGTAACCGCCACGTCTTCGTTGGAATTCGCCTGCGCCTGGGCCGGACGTTCCGCCCATTCCTGAGCCGACGCGCTGCCCGATGCCGGCGCGGCAATCATGGCAAGCAGGAAAAGCGCCCCCGCCGATTTCGAACCAGCACCCTTCGAATAAACCCCTTTCGAAACGACACTCATCGCAATTCTCCTTCAGCCTTGCAGCACCCCCAATGCATGGGCTGCAGCCAAGTCCTCTCAAGGAGTGGTAACGATGAGGTAAACGCGCGCATGCGGCGCTAACGAAGCGGAAAGGTGCACGGGCACCTGACCGGATCGCTCGGCCGGGCGGCAAAAGCGCCCACCGTTTACCCGAAATTGAGGCCGCGAAATCACTCTTTCGAGATGATGTTGGGCCATACAAAAACAACCGAAGAAAACCGGGTCGCAATCGAACAATCACAGATCGCCCGCCCGGCCCGTCTGCAAACCGCCTATTCGCTGTGGCATGGCGAATTGAGCGAAATCACGTCGGCGGGGGCCACTTTCACGGCCAGCACGCCGCCCCGCATCGGGGTCACGGCGCTGATCAACTGGGATTCGATAGAGACCTTTTGCCAGGTCGTCTGGATCGAGGGCGATCGCTGCGGCGTCCGCTTCGAAAGGGAAATCGCCCAGTATGCCGGGGCTCAGCCCGCTCCGCCCAGGGAAAAGCCCGCCGCCGCCGCTGCGGCCGTGGGCAATATCCCGTTCGGCAGGAAGAGAAGCGCCGGCACCGGCGTCATTCGCCGCATGCGCTAAGGCGCAACCGGTAAATCAGGAGGCGTCTTCCACTGCAGTGGCCGTGTCGGCGAACTGCTCATTCACGCTGCCGCCAATGGAAATAAGCGAAGCGATCAGCCCGGCGCCGATAATACTGGCGATCAGGGCATATTCGGTGGCGGTGGAACCGCGCTGGCAATCCTTCAATTCACATACGAATTTCAGTGCCTTATCCATTATAATTCTCCTTGGCTCTCGGCTGACCCGATGCCGATCAATTCGCATGTCGGCGCCCATGAAAATTTGCATTCCGGCCGAACAAGCATCCATTCCACTCGCCTCTTCGCGAGATGGGGGCACGCTAGGGCGCGCCTCCCGCCCCGCCAACGCGCCAAATCGCCGCGTCGCATTTCAAAACACCGGCCGCGCAAAAGGTTACCGCGCGCCGAACCGGCCAGAGACATGCCACGGCGCGGTTAACGGGCGGTTAGCCAAGGCGGCTCTCGGCGCGTTCGGGATTTGAGGAACGCTGGGCGCGCGCCTATGCTGCGCGGATAACGGAAAGAGGAGCAGCCGATGCGGGGCATAATTCTGGCGGCCGGTCTGGCATTCGCGGCCACTGCGGCCCAGGCCGAGCCCACCGACGTGACGGTGCACGTTATCTCGAAGGACGCGAAATTCGTCGGCACTTCCATGGGCGGCGTGCAAATCGTGCTGCGAGAAGCAGGCAGCGGTGCCGTGCTGGCCGAAGGCGTGACCGAGGGCGGCACGGGCGACACGGCGCGCATCATGGAAACCACCGGCCGCAGCCCGCAACGCGCCGATGAAAGCGCCGCTGCGTTCCGCACGACGCTGGACGTGGAGGAGCCCATTCTGGTCGAGCTCGAAGCCTATGGCCCGCTCGATTACCCCGAATCCGCCATCCGCGTCAGCCAGCAGCGCTGGATCATGCCGGGCGCGGACGTCACGGTAGGCGATGGCTGGCTGGTCGAACTGCCCGGCCTGGTGATCGACCCGCAAGTGACCATGGAGGGCATGGTCGCGCGCATTTCCGCGAAAGTGCAGCCCATGTGCGGCTGCCCGATTACGCCCGGCGGACTGTGGCCGGCGGAAGAGTACCAGGTGACGGCCACGCTATGGCAGGAAGGCGCGCAATTCGCCGAAAGCCCGCTCGCCTTCGATACGCCGCCGGGCGTGTTCTCCGGCGCAATCGCCCTGCCGGAAGCCGGGCGCTACAGACTGGTCCTCCACGCTATGAACACACGCACGGGCACTACGGGCATCCGCGAATGGAGAGTGGCCGCGGATTGAGGGGGCATTCGCCCGCGTCATCCCGGACTAGTTCCGGGATCCCGATAGCTCTTGCCGGGTGGTAATAAGCTGGACCCCGGGACAGGCCCGGGGTGACAAACTTTGATAGGCCGTTTTCCACCCATTGCGGACCTTTCTAAGGCCGGGTTGCTCCGATGAGACGAGTCGAGATAATTGGACGAGAGTCTATGCAGGTGCGAATTGTCATAGCCCTAGTCGCCCTTGGTTTGAATTCCTGCAACATCGCAGCGTCAGCAAAAGACGAGACTGGAAATCGCGGGAAACGCCTTGGCGATGCGGAGAGACAAGCCTGTTTGGCAGACAATGGCCAAATTGGCATTATGGGGCTTTCGGGCGACGAGGGCTGTATCAGGCCGATGTCAGACGCGGGCAAGAGCTGTAGCGATGGCTCGCAATGCGAAGGAGCATGTCTCTTAGACAGAGGAGACGAAAATTCCCCTGCGGTCAGGCCAGGTAGTCCCGCGCCGGGAGTCTGTGCGCCGACCGACTATGGATATGGATGTCGGCAACTCGTGGAGGATGGTAAATATGTAGTTTCGATATGCGTTGACTGAGTTAGTGGAGCCTAGCGCGCTCATCCGATCCGGAAGCTCTCGAGAATTATGTCTATTCTGATGTCCGCTTTCCACCCATATCGGACACTACCTAGTCACCCCCTTCGTCATCGTCCGGTTGGACAGCTTTACTTCCCCGCGCACCAGACCCGTTCGTCCTGAGCCTGTCGAAGGACGCATCCTCCCATTCGTCACCCTGAACTTGTTTGTGCTCTGCACGCCTGCGGCTCCAGGGTCTATTTCTCCTCTTCATGCCTCTGTTCGATGGGAAGAATGGATGCTGAAACCAGTTCAGCATGACGGCAATCGGGAGGTACCGCTTTACCCCCACCTCCAAAAACCGTTTTCCTACATGTGCCGCGATGCATAATAGCAATGATTCGCTTTTTGTTCTCATCAGGAGACGCGGATCATGCAGCAGTTACACATCACACAAACCCCATCCGGCACCACGGAACCTTCACCCCAGCCCCATGACGTCGCGCCCCTGCCCGCGCGCGGCTGGACGGGCGAGCGCAAGGCGCGCTTCCTGGATCATCTGGCGATCCGCGGCCATGTCCGTTCCGCCTGCGCCCGCGTGGGGCTATCGGCCGAATCCGCCTATCGGTTGAGGCGGCGCGATCCGCTGTTCGCGCGCGAGGCGAGCACCCAGCTCCTGGCCGATCGTGCGATCGACGGGGTGGAGGAACAGGTGTGGCATCGCGGCGAGTTGGTCGGTTCGCGCCGCCGCTATGACGCAAGGCTGCTGCTGGCGCATATCGGGCGGCTGGAGCGGCTGGCCGAGGACGCGGCGGGCGAGGAGGACGCGGCGCGCTTCGACGAGCTGGTCGCGCGCATCGCCGGGACGGAGATCCCCGAAGGCCTCCCCAGCGAAGACGGCATGCTGCCTCTGCCGCGCGAAGAGGCGGTGCGCCTGGCGGAGAATTCCGCGCGGCTGGAGGAACGCTGGGCCGCCGAAAAGGAAACTGCGGGTGATGCAGGGTCGCCCGATCCATGGGGCGACGACGAAGACGAGTGCGATCCGGATCTGGATGAGGAAGAGGCGCTGCTCGATCCGGACTATGCCGAGGAGCGCGCAGCCCGGCGCCAAGCCGCCCTGGAAGCGCAGCACCGCGAGGAGGAAGTGGAAGCGCGCATAGCAAGCGCCGCCGAGCGTGGGCGCGAAGCGGGCGAAGCCGCGTGGGACGGGTGGTTCACCCAGTGCTGCGCCAGGGTGGACCGCGCCTCCGGATGGAGCGGAGCGCCCCCAGCTCCCGGCCTGCCATCCGGGCCTTATCTGCCCCGGCGCGCGCCAGATCTTCCTGCCTTCACTGCGCCGAAGCGAAATTCCCCGCCCAGGACTGTGTCAACCGTGTCAACTTCGGCGCTGGCCCGCGCTCTGGCGCAGACGCGCGGCGGCACTGCTACAGGAGGCGCCTCGCCGCGATCGCCCTTCTCCGCCCCGCGCTGACCGGCCAGACCCGTTCCTATCTTGCCGATGTTCCACCTTTGTTCTAATGTTGGAGCATGTCAGCCAAGCCCCCTTCTCGCGCCCAAGATACAAGGGGCAGAGGCGCGCAATCCGCGCAGCTTTCGCGCCGTTTCAACCTGCCCGAGCGAGAAGCGGACGGGGACTGGCGCGACCAGGCGGAGCTTGTGGATGGCCCTGTGGATAAGCTGCGGACAACAGTCACCGAAGAGCATCCGCGCACCATCATCGCATTCAACAAATCGCCTGACATCGGCTTCGACCGCTCGATCAACGCCTATCGCGGGTGTGAGCATGGCTGCGCCTATTGCTATGCCCGGCCCAGCCGTGCCTTTCTGGACCTTTCCCCGGGGCTGGATTTCGAGAGCCGGCTGTTCGCCAAGCCCGATGCGCCGCGCCTGCTGCGCGAAACGCTGGCGCGCAAGGGCTATCGCCCCGCCCCAATCGCGATGGGCACCAATACCGATCCCTATCAGCCGATCGAGGCGCGTTACCGCCTCACCCGGCAAGTGCTGGACATCTGCCTGGAAACGAACCATCCGGTGACCATCACCACCAAGTCTGACCGGGTGCTGCACGATCTGGACCTGCTGCAGGAACTGGCGCGCCGCAATCTGACCTGGGTTTCCATCTCCGTCACCAGCATGGACCCGCGCATTTCCGGCACGCTGGAACCGCGTGCGGCGGCCCCGGCCAAGCGTATCGCGGCGCTGCGGCGGCTGAGCGAATCGGGCGTGCCGGCGCATGTCTCCATCGCGCCGATCATTCCTTCGATCACCGATCACGAGCTGGAGGAAATCCTGATGCAAGCCGGCGCGGCGGGCGTGGACGGGGCCAGCTGGATCATGCTGCGCCTGCCCAACGAAGTGGCGCCGATTTTCCGCGAATGGCTGGACGCGCATTATCCGGACCGGGCGGAAAAGGTCATGTCCATCATCCACTCGCTGCGCGGTGGGAAAGACAATGAAGCGCAGTTTTTCAAGCGCTTCCGCCCGGATGGACCCTGGGCCCAGCTGTTCCGAGACCGCTTCCGCATCGGCTGCAGGCGCGCTGGCATCCGGGACCGCATTGCCCAGCTCGATTGCTCCCGCTTCGAACCGCCTGCCTTGCCCGGGGCACAATTGCAGCTGCTCTAGCGTGAAGTCCCTTGCCACCCGCCACGACACCGGACAAACAGCCCGCGATGACGTTCTTCCACGATTTCAAAATCTATCTCGTCGCCCATACCGGCCTCGCGAAGGACGCGCTGCATATCTATGTGGCGGTGATCATCTTCTTCGCCGCCTGCCTGATCATGCGGTGGAAGGCGCGGGACTGGCGGCCCTGGGCGCTGGTGCTGCTGGCCGCCCTTTCCGGCGAAGTGCTGGACCTGCTGGACAGCTATTTCCGCGGCCGGGAACTCGATCTGCGCGAAAGCGCGAAGGATATCGTCAACACGCTGATGGTGCCCACGATCATCGTGATTACAGCGCGTTTCACGAAGATCTTCAGAAAAGGCTAGAACTCGCGCCCCTAGGCGACCAGGCGCAAATGGCCTTGGCCGCGCCGCACGGTGAGCGAGACATTGGCCAGCCCTTCGACATGCGCCAGGCGCTCGGCCAGTTCGCCATCGAGCAGGAAATCGCGCCCCAGGCGGACCAGCGGATCGTGCCCTTCGCCGGTACGCAGCCGCGCGCACACCTCGCCGCAGCCTTCCGCGCCGGGCGCCAGCGCCAGCGCCAGCTCCTGCAGGGCCTCCTGCGTTTCCACATCCAGCGTCAGCAGCATGCGCGCGCTGCTGGTCACTTCCGCCAGCGGTCGCGCACCGCGCACCGTGACGCGCGGCGGTTCGTCCGCGCTCGGCCGGTCGAGCTCCACATTCAGCAGGATGCAGGTGCCTTCCTGCGCCCAGCGCTGAAACGGTTCGACCAGGCTTTCTTCGAAACAGGCGGCGCTGAACTGCCCCGAAAGGTCGGAGAAATCGGCGCGGACGAAGTCCTTGCCCTTGCGCGTCCTGCCGCGGCTCACGCCTTCCACCAGCACCGCCATCACGGCAGGCACGCGCCCTGCCCCGGTGCTGCCCGATTCCATCAGGCTGGCATAGCTGCGCGCGCCATTGGCGGAGGCAATCGCGCGGTACTGGCCCACCGGATGCTCGGCGAAGAAGAAGCCGAAATTCTCGCGCTCCTTGGCCATCTGGTCCACGCGGGACCATTCCTCCGCCTCTTCGAAACGCAGATCGGGCTCGGCATGATCGTCCCCGCCGAACAGACCGGCCTGCCCGCTTTCCCGCTCACGCAAGGCGGCGTCGTTCACCGCCAGCAGCATGTCGGCATTGGCCAGCACCTTGGCCCGGTTGGGCTCGAACGCGTCGAATGCGCCCGCGCCCGCCAGGCCTTCCAGCTGGCGGCGGTTCATCGATCCGGGCGGCAGGCGGCGGAACACGTCTTCCAGGCTTTCGAACGGCCCTTTCGCCAGACGTTCGGCCACCAGCGCTTCCATCGCCTTTTCGCCCACATTGCGGATCCCGGCCAGCGCATAGCGCACGGCATAGCCTTCATCCGTCTGTTCGACGGTGAATTCGGCTTCCGAATGGTTCATGTCCGGCCCGGCCAGCTCGATCTTGTTCTTGCGCATATCGTCCACGAACACGGCCAGCTTTTCGGACTGGTGCATGTCGAAGCACATCGACGCGGCGTAGAATTCATGCGGGTAATGGGTCTTCAGCCAGGCCGTCTGATAGGCGAGCAGGGCGTAAGCGGCCGCGTGGCTCTTGTTGAAGCCATAGCCGGCGAACTTGTCGATCAAATCGAACAGCTCGTTGGCCTTCTTCGCCTCGATCCCGGAAACTTCCTTGCAGCCTTCCACGAAGCGGGCGCGCTGCTTGTCCATTTCAGCCTGGATCTTCTTGCCCATGGCGCGGCGCAGCAAGTCGGCATCGCCGAGCGAATAGCCGGCAAGGATCTGCGCGGCCTGCATCACCTGTTCCTGATAGACGAAGATCCCGTAGGTCTCCTGCAAGATCCCCTCCAGCTTGGGATGCGGATATTCGATCTCAACTTCGCCGTTCTTCCGCTTGCCGAACAAGGGAATATTGTCCATCGGCCCCGGCCGGTAGAGCGAAACCAGCG